>JASLJW010000046.1 GCA_030747885.1 Candidatus Thalassarchaeaceae archaeon | reverse complement strand
GAGAAAACATACAGGTCATTCTATCATGATCTTCGAATAGGAGAGAGTGCCGTTTTTTCTTCTCCAATTTTTGAAGGATCTTTAGCAGCATATCGAAATTCTCTGGTGTTAGGTCATCAAATTGATGCGACATACAACGCTGATGATTCTCAATTAGCAGTTTTAGTCAATAGATTAGGTAGTCGTTCGATAATGGACTCTGAACTTTGCTTTTTTGAATATCTTCCTACCACTAAAGAAGCGGCATCAATTAGACGATTACGACGAGCAAACGGTTTAGTTCATTTGTTTTCAAGAAATAAACCATCTTCATTTTCTTCCATCAATCGTAATTTTTCTAGAATCATGAGAATGGAATCATGGATTCATTTGATTATGCCATTATTGGTTTTAATTTCTTTAATATCAATGTGTTTTCATATTATTTTTAGTACATTTTCAGTAATTACGGACGTACCTCTTCAAGTGAATCATACAACCTTACTGATCATCGATTCTTTGTTTCTAATATTCTTATTGTTTGGAAACAAGTTACGTATTAGCCAAATTTTGCGGTCATTTTTCATTTCACAATGGGCTTTAATCGTGGCTAATTTTGGGATGTATAGGGGAGTTGACTATCGCTATTGGGAACAAGATATCGAGTCTCGTAAATCCCTTATTGAAAGATAAGAAAAAGGGTCTGGTCCCTGGAAAGGGCCACTGAGTGACCGATTCCATGGACCAAGATCAAATCTGTGCCAATTATTGGCTTTTGACGTACGAGCTACCGACTTAAGCGACGGTAACGGAGTTAGTACCAGATAGTACCTGTCCGTTGTACTGGATTGTGATACTCAAGTCACAGGAGCTAGTGCATAGGTCTGCTCCGTTTTCCTTGATGTATACAATCTCGTCTGACTCCCACTGGGTGTCAGAATCGCCGGTCTGACTAATCAGACAATCAGCGCCGTCAGCGTTGGTTGCAATCTCGCAGGTGTATACTGCATCGCCCTTCTCTAGCTTGAAGCTGAGGAAAGCCCAGTTTAGGTTCTCATCTGCGTAGGTCCACGACATCCTGATCATGGTGTCGTCGGTGTCGCCTGAAAGGAACCCGTCTGCATCTGTTGCAGCAAAGTTGTTCAGACTACCTGCTTCTGGTTGGTCGCTCGCCAGACTGTTTGCCCAGACGTATAGTACGCCTGCTAGCACCACTGTGATTGCAACCATAAGAATGGTCGCGATTACAGGGCTTACAGCCTCATCGTTCTTGTTTTCCATGTTTGTGTTCATGTTTTTGTCCTTCTGCCCCAACTCAAGGAGGGGGCATTCTCCCCATGACCCTCATTGATATTAATGTGTCTGCCGGCATGTATTACCAAAATATCGTTTTCATTACTTCTACGTATCACGATTTTGATTCTTTTCCGCCCCCTTTTTTTTGAAAAAATAACTATTTGATATTTAGAAATTACAACATTTTTGGAGCATTTTGTTTGTAAACAGAAAATAAGCCTACGGCCTAGTGAAATAGGTGTACAGGGCAGAAGGACAGCGTGAGGGGATGGGATGCACTCAACGAAACCTCAGGTCCCTGTACATGTCTAAATGGGGGCAGGGGGGGTATAATGGTTTCATTTGTATTTTTTATGCAACTGTGAGAATTTCTGGCCCACCCTCAGTCACATATACAGTATGTTCGAACTGTCCAACTAGCCCCCCATCTGCACATTTTAGGGCAGCATATGTCTCAACAAATCTAATTGATTCTAATTTTTTGATCAAAGCATTCCATTTTCTGACGTGGCTTTCTTCATCTTCATTTGGAAATGGTTTTTCTAAGAGCGGGAAAGCCCATCTTTCAGCAAAAGGAAGTGTGTGGTATCTTTCTTCTATATATCTGGCCATTGTTGCCCCTAGTGGCTTGATTTTCTTCTTGGCCAAAGCTTGCCTCAAATTTACATTTCCAGTTACACGATAAATGTTTGATGAATTGTGAGGAGGGATGTTTTCAACCATGCCAGAAGTTCCTGTAGTGTTGAATGGTTCCACAGCAAAAACCCCTCCTAATGGGACTGTACCTTTGTAGCCCGGATGATTCGCTCCACATGCGTAACTTGGAACACTTACCCCTGCATGTAAATTGAATTTCTCAAGTTGATGCCCACTTAGATTTCTAATTGGCTGGAATCCAGCATCCAATGATACTTGTTCAGCTGCAGCTCCAACTTCGTGCCATGATGTTCCAGGATGCATCAATTCAATTGATGCATTACGTGCTTCTTCTGCAGCCTTTATCTGGTCTGTATGATTTCTACTATTTCCGATTTCAACTGTAATTGCGTTATCTGCGATAGCACCTTTGACGTGAACACCAATATCCAACTTCACCAAATCACCCTTTCTAAGTACCATTTTTTCTACGCCATCTAATGGGTTTAGAGAGTGGTGAGTCGTGTAATGTGCAGCAATATCATTCACAGATAGTGTACATGGGAATGCAGGATTTCCACCATGGCGTCGAATATACCGTTCAGCAGCTTCAATCACACTATGCCAAGTCTGCCCAGCTTCCATTGTTGAGGAAATATGATCGAGCGTTCTTCGCGCCACAGCACCTGCATTTTTCCAACGTTTCAGATCAGGAGCTTCCATTTTGACATCACCTCATCATTGGATACGATTCCTTCTCTCACTATCTCGGGTTTGTGCACGCCGGATGAAGAAAGGAAAACGGGGCATCGTATCAATGTACTGGGTTTACCCCCCTTACAGGTAACATCTAATGAATTATTTTTTGATAATCCTAAAGCCTTGGCAGCCTCATCACATGAGTATAGGGTTTCTAATCCAGAAATATTGGCTGATGTTGCAGTTAATGGTCCAACCTTCAGAAGTAAATCTCTAGCAATGGGGTGTCCTACAATCCTTATCGCGATTGATTCTCCCCCAATTCTAGAATCAAATTCATTGATTGACTTTAGAATACATGTAATCGAACCGGTTGGAAACAAATCAAGAAATTTTCCGAGATAATCAGGAATTTGAACAAATTGTTTCATTTGTTCTGTATTTGCTACAGCAATACTTACAACTTTCAAATCATCTCTTTCTTTTAATTTGAATAATCGATCTAATCCAATTTTTTGTGGGCGTACTCCCAAGGCTGGCAAAGTACTAGTTGGATAGACTACTGGAAAGCAATCTTGAATTTGTTGAATATATTCTTCTGAAAACATTTTCACCCCTCAGGAGGCGAGCCATTCTCCAATGTGAAGCTCGGCAATTTGATTTGCAGTTTCGATATCTGGCGCTCGTACTAGGAGCCGTCCTGAAGGATAAAGCGTCATCTCAAATTTCCCTTGAAAAGTATGACAAAATTTTGAGCGTAATGAACATGAAAAACCGGATTTCTCAATTCTTTCAACAATTATTTCTATTGAGATAGTGGGTTCATTTTCAGGAACGATTGTGAATGCAGTATCTCCACTACAAACTTCAATGATTGCTCCATCCATTCTATTCATCTCCATTAATCAGCTTTCTTTGGGGGGCCTGATGGCCCACTTGGTGGACCTTTTGGTGGACCAGGAGGTCCTTGAGGTGGCCCAGAAGGAGGCCCTTGAGGCGGTCCAGTCATCGGAGGCCCTTGAGGCGGTCCAGCCATTGGAGGCCCTTGAGGCGGTCCAGCCATTGGAGGCCCTTGAGGCGGTCCAGCCATTGGAGGCCCTTGAGGCGGTCCAGCCATTGGAGGCCCTTGAGGTGGCCCAGTCATCGGAGGCCCTTGAGGTGGCCCAGTCATAGGAGGCCCTTGAGGCGGTCCAGCCATTTTGAGTCCTTGTGGCGCACTATCTTTTTGAGGATCCTGCGGAGGCATTGGAATTTCTACTGGGGGAGGAATTGGAGTTGAGGGAGGAGTAGCGATTTCATTAGTCATTCCTTGAGCGAATGCAGCAGCAACTGGATCGCTTTGATTGTTTAGAACCACCCCATTCAATGATGAAATCGGCATACCAAAATCAGCAAGAGCACTTTCAAACACATCTGAAAGCACATCATTATTGGAATCATGTGGAATATTACTAATTTGTTCTATTTCTAATTCAATACGATAATCACCCGGGAAAGGCCCTAATTCACCTTGTTTGCCTTGATGTTCTGCAGATAGAATCCATGCACCTGGATTCATTGGAAGAAAGTGACTAGCCTCTTCTCCATTTTTCCCAGGAATTTTTGATGATAAGGATTTGAAGTTTTGAACTGAAGCCCCCGATGTTTTAATATTCAGTTTAGGGGACTTCAAGTAATCATTCGTTGGATTTTGTACTAAAGTCCTAACAAGAATTGCATTTCTATCATCTTCATCGATATCGTCGCATACTGAAATCAGTTGGATGATGAGGTCACCCAACCTGAGCATGGTTGGAATCGCCATAGCGGAAGCACATCCTAGTCGCTACTTGAATCCGCCCTTCTCATGATTATTTGATTGAGCTTCGATGAGCAATGGGCAAAGAGTTTGCAATTGCTACAATACTTCCTGCCGCTAAATCGATATCTGATTGATGTGTATGTCTGAGATGTATGCGAAGCAAATCCCGATAAATTATGTACACATTTAGTAAAGGAACAAGATACAATAATTTTCTAATTGAACGAACATCCCAATCTTTGGAATTCATGGAATCTCCATTTTCACGAACAATCGCTAACCCCATCATTCGTTGCCCCAATGATCGTGAAAATATTAGACCAGTATATCTCCAGTAAAGAAAATGAGAAAGAAGAATCGCTGCCCACCAAGCTAGCGAATGATGAAAATCAGGTGAAGTAAGAATTCCTAAATCCCATGCTAGCATGACTCTAAATTGACCTTCAAAACGACCCCCTAGAATTGAAAGAATGCTCATTACAAAAATGACATCTAAAATGAATCCAGCGACCCTTTTGTAGATTGGGGCCAAGATCGTTCCATCAGGAATTTTCCAATGTTCATGCTCTAATGAAACGATGTGTTTTGCAAGATTAGTCCCTTGATTGGGTGTAGAAATCGGCCCGTCCATCACCATCCCTCTTACATTTGCAACAAGTGCCACCCAATGAGGTTTTTTTCTTC
>JASLJW010000045.1 GCA_030747885.1 Candidatus Thalassarchaeaceae archaeon | reverse complement strand
TCAATCAACTTCGATGTAGACTCCAATGGTTGTGCTGATTATCAAAGAGATACTGATGGTGATGGAGTAAATGACAATCTAGATCAATGTCCTGATACCACTTCAGGTGCCGCTGTAGATGATGAAGGATGCGTTTTAGCCGGCGTCGATTCAGATAACGATGGAATAGATGACAAGGACGATGCCTTCCCGACAGAACCTACCCAATGGCTCGATACTGATGATGATGGATTTGGTGATAATCTCGAAGGTGTTGATTCAGATGAATGTCCATCAGTATCTGGAACCTCAACAGAAGATCGAGATGGTTGCCCAGATGGAGATGGAGATGGATGGTCAGATCCGGATTCAATGAATCCAGTCCCTCCGATAGGAACTGCTGATTCTTATCCATCTGAACCGACTCAATGGAGAGATCGAGATGGAGATGGATTTGGTGATGAAGAGAATGGAATCAATGCTGACATGTGTCCAGATGTTCCAGGCGTAGAGAATGGAAATGAGGGCAATAGTGGTCAAGGAGGTATGGGGTGTCCATACATCGACAAGACAGATACTGATGGTGATGGAGTGTATGATTCCTCGGATCAATGTTCAGATAGTCCTTCAGGCGTTTTCGTCGATACCAATGGATGCACTTCTGATCAATTGTCCTCCTCATTAGTGGAAGAAACGGTGGATTATGCTTCTTATGGTATCATGGCAGGGGGGATTCTTGGGATTCTTCTTCTCATAGTCATTACATTACGTTTCATTTCAGGTAGAGGAGATTATTACGATGATGAAGATGAGGATGATTGGTTCGATGATGACGATGATGACGATGATGACTTTTCACCTATTCAAGCGTCTTCAGTAGCGGCTCCTGCCCGTACTGTATCTAACAAGAGTGTTGGGCAAACACCCCCCCGAAACACACCTCCTAGGGCCAGCCCCCCAGTTCAAAAGAGAGGCCCTCCGGCTCGCAAGAGTGGCCCTCCGGCTCGCAAGAGTGGACCACCAGAAAGGGCCACAAAAACCTCGAAAACACCGAAAGCTGTACGTCGAACCTCAGCTCCAGTAAATGTCGAATCAGTTCCACGAGTTAGTACCAAGAAGGTTGATCCTCGAAAGGCAACACCTACCAAGAGAGTTCGTAGAACATCTGGAGTAGTCACAAGCAAAGAACAGACAGAAAAAGTTCCACGCCAAGTCAAGGCTACTAAGAAAGTCAAGAGAACAGATTCGTCTCCTTCTGAATCAGGTGAATGGAACAACCTTTTCGAAGAGAATCAACGTGATTCATATTCGTCTTCTGTGGAGGCTGTAAAATCCATGTTATCTTCTGGTTCTGAAGATAAGGAGATTCTCAGACGTCTCCAGAGAGGCGATGGATGGTCAGCCGAGCAATCTCGATACATTTTGGATGCTGCTCGATAATTGAGGACGATAACGATTGATTCAAGAAGGATTGTTCAGCGGGGACAGAGGGGAGATATATGTCTGAGGCAGAAATTGAGGGGGCAGCTCTTCCCTCTGACGGAATCGATGTCGATGAGACATCGGCGTATTTCGGTGTTACAAAGACTGCTGATTTAATCATGCGGCTGAACACGACCGATCGTCTCAACGGACTTGGAGAATTTCTCACTCTTACCAGTGACTTGTTGTTAACAGATTCATTCGACTTTGATGTAGTTTCAGAGAGACTTGAATGTGAATCCGGTGAGATTTACTACCTTCTTTCAGGCCCCTTTGAGATATTCACAATGACTGACGGTCTTCGCTTGTATTTAGGCCAAGAGGACTCTGAAGGAAACCAAGGAACAGACCCAGGAATTCCAATTGAAGAAAGAAATGCAATTGATGCATTCAATGATCCATTCCGTCTTTTGAAGATGTTATCGATAGGACATACAATTGGTGGAATCAAAGAATTGGACATCTATCTCGCTGCATTCAATGAGATGGTAAATGATCCTGATACCAATAGAGTACGATTGATTGCCTTACACCATCAACTTGATCAGGTTTTGAAGAAGGCGAAAGAGACCTTGGAAGTAGGAGGATTATCTGTATTGGGGACGACCAATGTGGCCATGAAAGTCATCGAGGCTCCAAAGGATTTACCAAAACCAGCGCCTCCTGAACCAGTAGCAGTAGTAGAAACGACCTCTACGGTAGAAGATACAACAGTTCAAGAAATACCTTCAACACCACATTCTCCACCTATATCTACTGCTGAAGATGCATTAGCAGCAGCATTCTCCTCATCACCTCCGGTTTCAGAACAGCACACAGTCTCTTCTCATGAGTCGACCATCCCACAAGAAGAAGATGTTCTCGGTTCAGCATTTGCAGCAGCAGAACCGTCAGTCCCTTCACCAGCGCAACCTGTAGATACTTCTTCATCAACTCCAACACCATCGATGTTGGCTCCTGCCAGAGCTCCAGTAGGTTCCTCCAAATCTTTCGGAACTCCTTCTTTTGAACCACCTAGTGGCAATCCAAGTTTCGGTGCAATACCTTCTGGTCAGCCAACCTTTGGCTCGCCTGCTGTGCCTCCTCGGCCAGCAGGTACAGGTAAAGTTAGAGGGAGGGGGACTCCAGGGGTTAGGTCTACAATTCAGACAGGTGTTTACTGTGCATCTTGTGGAATTGGAGTGGAACATCATTGGCGACATTGCCCAGTTTGTTCAAACGCATTGATTTGATTATTCATTGAATTTGCCGTTTTCGATTAGATTGTAATCACCTAACATCACTGTTGGATCAATCAGAATTCCAGTTGCTCTAATTTCATGTGACCGTCTTGAAGCAGGCTGTTGAAGAACAATGTAACAACTTCCTAACACCTTCTCATCTTCAAGAGCACTTCCTGAGATTCTTGCCTTAGGATTCATTCCAAATCCAAATTCGACCATCTTTATGGAATCCCTATTTTCGTCTATAAATTCCAAAATTTGTTCATTCAGAACCCCCTCATCTGGGGCCTGAATGTCGACAACCCGCCCTTCATCAATAATGACACATATTGGTTCACTAATCGATATTGAGTCCCAAGTTCCATTGATTTTCATTACTCCATTTACACTTTCTGGCTTGACATCTGCAAAGATTTTACCAGCCGGTAAATTCGTTACTTGTCCAGGTCTGTTGCAGATTCCATTGTCCTCTAGATTCCACCGTCCCGAGATTGTAAATTCCAAAGAATCTCCATCATTATTCTTGATGGAAATACCCCTGTGTTTCCTTAGTATTCTAGCCATGCCAGCAATTTGGGTCTGTAGGACATCGAAGTCAGTAGTCATCCCTCCTTCGATAAACATCGATCGAGTTACACCTGGCATGGTAGCAATTCGAGCCCCATCCTTTGAAGAAATTAATCTGGCTCTTGTATGAGTTAGTGAGTATCGGGTAGCCGCGATTACAACATGTTGTCTTCTCATGAGGTCGGCAACGGGAGCAGGTGGTTCTTGCCCATGTCTGTGAGTACTAGGCATCATTACCATGAGCACACGATCGGAAACTTGGGAACCTGCTTCGTAGAGAACTTGGCCAATTTCTGCTGTGTTTGGGTCAGTGATTACCAGTAAATTCTCGTGGCTCCGTAATTGCATACAAGTCTCGATGACCGTTTTTGCGGAAGCGCGTAATTTCTCTTCATCACCCGAATCTGCAGCGAGCGAATCCACATCTTCGTCGGCCGCCCCCATTGTACTCATCCCCCAAAGGTAGGGGTTGTTATTCAATCCGCGTCCGAATCCGAATCAAAATACCGAGGCGTTCATATCTTATCGGGTCATAGATTTCCCATGAGCCGTGGGAATAATGCACTAGTACTGACTTTACTTCTGCTATTTTGTAGTCTATCTGGTTGTCTACGAGCATTTGATGATATAATATCTGAAATAGAAGGTTCAGATGATGATTACCCATCACTGGAATTAGGTGAAAGGACTCGTTCATCTCCTGCATTAGTTCAATATGATGAGTGCACAAATCTTCTCGAAGACCTTCGAAATGCAGCATTTGAAGAATCCTTAGTTTCATTGGATCAGAATGCGTATTGGCATTGGACCGATTCCTATTATTATCGTGCAGATGATATGATGATGGACGGCGCAATTGCAGAAGGAGCAGCATTTGATGATGGAGATATTGGGATAAGTTCTCCATCGGTTGGTTCAACTGATTCAAATTCAGGAGAACCTCCAGTTGCAGGAACGGATTTCTCAGGAACAAATAATCAGGAACAGGGAGTGGATGAAGCTGATTTTATGAAGACTGATGGTCGTTGGATTTATGTTCTTAACAATGGCAAATTAGTCATTCTAGGCGTTCCTGAGTTTGGTCAATTAGAGATGCTTTCCAACATGAGTCTTGAAGGAACACCTACTCAAATGCTCATTGACGAAGATCGTTTGGTAATCGTTTCCAGCGTTTACTATTGGAATCTTGAATCTGATGATCCTCTCAGAGAAATCATGTCTATTGATCAACTAGATGAATGGGGATACTACAACTATAGAATTTCCAACTTGGTCAAGTATACTGTTGTGGATGTTTCAAATCGTAGTGTTCCTGAAGTAGAACGAGAAATTTACATCGAAGGCTATTATCATACAGCTAGGTTGGTGAATGGAACCGTTCGAAGTGTGACTCATGCAGATACGTATGTCGATGGCCTTCTCACATATCCAGAATTACCTTCGAATTATTGGGAAATTAATGATCGATACGAACGTATGGACATTTGGAACGTTTCTGTTACCAAAGCCATCAATGATAATCGCGAATTAGTTAATGGTTTGACTTTGGAAGACTTTTCACCTCGGATACATGAGAGAACTGATGATGGTGTTTTCACTCATGCAGTTACTGCGGGTGATTGTAGCGAATTTTCATCCGCAGAGGATGTCATGTCACGAGGTTTCACTACTATTGCAACCATTGGGTTGTTTGAGGAAGAAACCACTTTGCAAGTTGACCATATTGCATCATCTTGGGTTAACGTATACGCATCTGGGAACATGATGGTTCTTGCAGAGCCTGCCAATGATTGGTGGTGGTATTGGGGCACCGGTGAAGAATATGAAGATGAGACCAACATTCATGCTTTCGATATTTCTGAGCCCGCCAACACTGAATATATTGGTTCTGGACGTGTAAAAGGTGATGTTCAGGATCAATTCTCTATTTCTGAGTACAATGGAAGTATTCGGGTTGCCTCTACTTCTGATAATTGGGGTAGATGGTGGATGGCTACACTTGATGTCATGGAAGACATTGCTGTTGCCGTTGATTCAGTTGTATCGGGAGAAAGTGATGAAATCATAATTGAACCTGAGATTCCTGATTGTCTTGGCCCATCCAATCATGTAACTGTGCTACAAGACGATGGAGAAGGTTCTCTAAGTGTGGTTGGGGAAATCAATGATATTGCCTGTGGTGAGCGAATTTGGAGCGCCCGCTTTGTTGGCGAAATAGGTTATCTTGTAACGTTCCGAAATATCGATCCGTTGTGGACAATAGATCTTTCAGATCCAAGCAATCCGACAATTCTCGGAGAATTAGAGGTGCCTGGAGTTTCCACTTACATCCATCCCCTCAACGAGGATCTACTTCTAACGATTGGAATTGGCCCTGCGGGAGATGATGGATTTGGTCTCGATTGGTCTCAAACCCAGATTAGTCTATTCGATGTTAGTGATTTGGAGAATCCAAGATTGGCCGATTCTCTATCATTATCTCCAGGTTATTTAGATGATAATTGTGCTGAGATTCGTTCTTGTGGTTGGTCGTGGTCATGGTCAGAGGCAACATATGAGCACAAGGCGTTCAACTATTGGGCTCCTGAAAATCTACTTGCGGTACCACTTTCTACCCATCGTTATGTTTACGATACGGTAGTAGAAAATGATCGAACATACACTTACTATGGATATGAATTCGTTTCGATGTTGAAGTTAGTTAATGTCGATGTTGAAAATCAATCATTGACTGCACATGGGGAAGTGGATCATTCTTCACTCTATGGAGATGGTGTCCAAGAATACTGGTATTCCAATACAGACATCCGTCGTTCAATCTTTATGGGCGATTATATCTACGCAATTTCTTCTGCAGGAATGACTGTCCACTTGACTGATAATCTTTCACATATAGTTACAGTTGATTTACCTGAGGATGATCCTGTAGCGTATTATGATGGAGCATCGACATCTTCCGGAACCTCTTCAGATGGTGCCGAACCAGAAAAAGAATCATCTGAATCTTAGAGGTCGACCGGTTTGACCTGGTTTAACTAATGAGTTTCCTTTGAATGAACCATCCTTTGATCTACTGTGTACCGGGATTCCATCGACGATGGTCCACATCGGTAATCCAGTGAGCTCAAATCCTGCATAAGGCGTCCACCCAACTTTGGTCCAAGTATCTGCATCAGTGATGGTTCTGCGAGTCTCTAAATCAACCAGAGTCAAATCACCATCATATCCTTCGATGAGTGATCCCTTATTTTCTATATTGTATACCTCAGCAGGCTTTTCACACATCCAACGAACTACATCAGATACACTGCACTTCTCATCCATTGCATGTGTGAGCATTAGAGGTAGTGAAGTTTCAACACCTGGCATTCCAGCAGGCGCCTTCGGATATCCTATCGATTTTGCTTCTAAAGTGTGGGGCGCATGATCAGTAACGACACAATCAATGGTACCGTCCTTGAGGCGTTTCCACAATGTCTCCTTATCTTCAGTATAGCGGATTGGAGGATTCATTAGCAAACGTACTCCTCTCTCTTCGACATCATTTTGGTCGAAAGTCAGGTGTTGGACACAGGCTTCAGTGGTGATGAGATTTCCTTTGTTTGAGGCCAACCAATCAGCTTCAGCACCGCTTGTTAGGTGAACGATGTGTAGGCGATGATCGTGATCCTTGGCTAAAGCCGACGCCCGTTTTGTTGCTAATAGCGCACATTCAACATCTCGACATTCTGCATGAGCGGCAATATCCGTTCGATGGCTAAATTCAGCAATTCGTGATTGCAGGCGCATCTCATCTTCAGCATGGGTTGCTATGATGCCTGCGGTATTTGCGAATATTTCCTCAAGATGTTTCTGTTCATGGACAAGCAAATCTCCAGTGCTACTCCCCATGAAAATCTTGATTCCACACACTCCTGCATTATCGGGGCGTTGAGGCGTCCCAACAGCTTGAATCAAATCATCCAAATTAGTAGATGTAGCTCCGATGAAGAATCCACTATGGGTCACTGCTTTTTGTGATGCTGCAAGAAATTTGTCTTGGAGTACCTCCATTTTGGTCGCATTAGGTATGGTATTCGGCATATCTAGGAACGCCGTGATTCCTCCCGCTGCCGCTGCGCGACTCCCACTCTCCAGATCTTCCTTTTCTGGATTTCCTGGTTCGCGGAAGTGAACATGCGGATCAATGACTCCGGGCAGCAAATGTAGCCCTGTCGCATCAATGACGAATTCACCTTGCTCAGGAACCAAGCCTCCATGGGGGGCAATACTTTTGATCAAGCCGTTTTCGACTCGTAAATCACCTTCTTTGATACCGTTAGGAAGAACCATCATCGCATTTTGTACAAGCAGGCCTCCTTTCATCAATCTCAAATTCCATTTGTAGTCCATCAACCCGTCGATATTAACTAACGATTTCTTATACAAGTCAAGATTCGGAAAAAGCAGCGAGGTGGGGTAGTCTGGTTATCCCGTCGGGCTCATAACCCGGAGACCGATGGTTCAAATCCATCCCTCGCTACCAGTTTCTCATCGTTCAGTCGAGGGTCTTATCTATCTCAATGCGAATTAAATTTCATGCGCGACAAGGTCCTAGTCATCATCTTGGCCTCTTGTTTCGTTTTTTCAGGTTGTATTGGGGGGGGTGAAGCAACATCAGATATTGAGATGTCTGTGGACATGGAAGGCTCCCCTGGAAACATACATTTTGTCAAGGATTCAAACAACGGGACCTCGATAGAAGAGATTGAAGTAAACTTTGACTTTACTGGCACAGAATCATCAGGAGGAGCACTAACAGAGTACTGGTTAGAACCTGGAGATGGTTCACAACGAATTTCAGTAAGTGCAGCGGAATCAAAATCATTGATGCGAGCATACGATTCGTATGGGGTATTCCTAGCGAAAGCAGGAGCAAATGATACAGGAGATAATAGCGCATATGAAGAAATTAGCATTGAATTAGCAGGAGTGTTCCATCTGAATGAAACATCACCAACAGGTGTAGATGAACCAGCGGATTTACACATTGATGCGATGAATAGTGAAAGCATACAAAA
>JASLJW010000044.1 GCA_030747885.1 Candidatus Thalassarchaeaceae archaeon | reverse complement strand
TGAATCTGTTCTGAATGCTATTGACCCTCCTGCTAGTGTCGTTGCTGGCGATATTTTGGAGGTTAATGTGTCGGTAACTGATGTTGCTGATGGCTCAAACATTAGTGGTGCTGCAGTTCAGATGATTTGGGATTGGGATGGACCCAATAATCAGACACTCTCATCTGCTACAAGTGGTGCACAAGATGGGATTGCACGTTTCTCTCCAACCATCCCTATAGGTACTGATCCAGGATATTACGACGTCAGAATTTTGATGCCTGACGATATTACAGATCCTCTCTCCACAGGTTCAGCACGATGGATAGGAAATCATACTGATTTGAACATCACAGTGTTGGTGCCTACATCAGTCGTAATTGATTCGATTCTTCCTTCAACTTTCATCACTGCTGGTTCAACATTCGTTCTAGCAGGTTCCGTTGAGGACTTCAATGATCCAAATAGGAATTTCAGCGGCCCAATTGATGTATCTGTATTCTTCGATGGTGATCCTTCTGAAGTTCTCATCTCCTCCTATACTACTGCAGTTAACGGTAGTTTCAACATTACAGTTCCAACTGATCCCCTCTTGGATGGAATTACAAGTGGGAACAAGACATTGATGATTCAGGTCCTTGAGGAGACAAATCCATTTTACCTTCCAAGCAATATTTCTCAATCTGTTTTGGTCAAGGGAGTAACTGGTTTCAGTCAGACTTCCCCATTAATTCCAGTAATTGTGAATCGAGGAGAATCTCTTGAATTTGGTGCCACATTAGTTGAAGAGTCAGATAATAATCGACTTCTTTCTAATCAGACAATCTCAGGTACTTTCCATGAAACAGTTTTGTCGGATGAAATCACGAATAATACGGGAGTAGTACGGTTTAACTTCACTATCCCAAGCACACATCCACTAGGCATGGTCAACCTCCATCTTGATTATGCTGGCAATTTCACTTTACTCGGCTCCAATCGAACCTTTAGCACTGTGACTGTTAGGACATTCACAATATTGGTGGTTGATCCAATCCTCGACAATCCTGTTGCTGGGGAAACTTTCAATGTCACAGGGACATTAACTTCTGAGAACGGTTCAGGAATTATTGATCGTAACGGGAATAATTTACTCCCCGTTCTTGGTTTCACTATTGATGGATTCACAGATTCATTCACTGTGGTGAATGGTACTGTATATGATGGAAATTGGTCTGCCACTATTACTCTCAATCAAGAATTCCCAAGAGGAACTCATGAGATTAATGCAACCTATACTCCTGGAGTAAACTATTTCCTAAGTTCTACAAATGGCACAGTTTTCGATAGTCGCGGTTACACTGTTCTTGATTTCAGTGATCCTCTTGATTTGGATCCTGATCGTCGAACTGTGAGGGGTGCGAACATTACAGTTGCACTGTCTCTTCTAGATAATGCAGGTGCGCCAGTAGAAAATGCAACAATCAATATTTCAATTGATGGAATGACTTCCTTCGATATTATTACCGATGAAAATGGTATAGCTTTAGGTAACTTCACAGTTCCAAATACTTGGGCTATTGGGCCTTTGATGATAAATGCCAGTCATTCTGGAGTTGCTGGGACAACAGGAGTTCTTGGAGATTCTACATTCACTCGAGTTGTAATTTTGGCTCCAACGGTCTTGACTGTAAACTCGGTAGAGGGTGATTTGATTGCTGGCCAGGTAATTTTCGTTAACGGAACATTACTAGATGAACACGGTGCACCATTGTTGAATGAGTCTGGCGGCCCAGTCGCAGGGTTAATCCATCTAATGATTGATGACGTAGACACTGGTTCTGGAACTATCGTACAATCAAATCCAAACACCGGTGAATGGTCGATTTCGTACACATTGCCATCAGATACTACCCCTGGTCCTCACAACGCTACTGCATACTTCCTTGGCGGGTTCCTATGGGTAGATCCAATGGGCCAAGGTGATTCCTTGAATCCAGAGTATTATCTTGAATCAGCAGATACGTTAGGATTCGATGTTTCGGTGCCTACTGAGATTCGTTTGTTTGGTGGAAATTCTGATGTAACTCGTGAAGAATTACTGGATTTAACTGGCGTCCTAGTAGACATAGTTGAACGCCCTATTCCTGATATGACTCTCAGTGTGTGGATGAATGGACAATTCTTGACTAATGTTACTTCTAATTCAGAGGGCGTAGTATCGATATTGTACCCGGTCCCTAGTGATATGAATTTGGGAATGCAAACTGTGGAAGTTCGTTTTGCAGGTGCTCCATTGTACCTGCCTTCGAATGCTACCACTACCTTTGATGTGTATGCTCCAATTGTGTTGACCGTTGATGCAATTGATACCTCAGCAGTTGGAGATACCGTAGTAATTTCTGGAACAGTTCGGGATAACCTACCAGACAATTGGGTTCCGGGGCACATCGTTACAATTCGCGTAGATTCAAGCATCATTGGTTCTGCTACAACTGAAGTCGATGGGACTTGGACATTAGATTGGATTGTAGGTCCCGCATTTACTATTGGAGTGCATGATATTGTAGCCTATTCGGAACCTCAAGGGTTCTATCTTGGTGGCCAAGCTAATACTACGATAGTAATCAAACATAATGCGGAGATTACCAGCCTTTCACTTGATGAAGGAGGAGTGGCTACAAGAGGAGGAAATTGGAATCTCTCTGGAATCTTAGTGGACAGTGATACTAGTCCAAGAATTCCGATTGAGGGCGCAATTATTACGATTGAGGTTGATGGATTATTCCTAACTACCATTACTACCGATTCTAGTGGATTCTTCACTACTCAGATCCCTGTTGATGTTTCGTCTGCTCGTGGGCAGCATACCATTCGCGTTTCATATGGTGGAAATGACCAGTTCATCGGAGATGTATCAAACGTGACTGCTTACACCTGGTCCGATGTTATCATTGAAATCCTCGATGTTTCTGACAATAACATTCGTTCAAATTCATCCCACCCAATAGTCATCACTGGACGTATTATTGAGATAGGTGGAACCGGCAACGCCGTTTCGAATTCAGATATTTCATTGATTTGGGCTGGTGCAAAGGAATCAGGTGCTGTTGTAACATGGGACAATGCGACTGGTCAATTCACAGTCTCATTAGTAGGGCGTTCTCCAATGAAAGGAGATTTGGATTTCACACTGAAAATGGCTAGTGACGACATCCGATTCTTCAATGAAGCGCAGAAGGTTGGTATTGGTGCATTCTTGATGGTCCCAGCATCCTTCACAGCCGATGATGTTACGATTGAACTTAATTCACGTGATATCGTCGGTACAGTTTCTGTTTACGCGGATGATACTGGTGAAGCAATTTCGAATGTATCAATCACTGCTTTATTGCTTAATCAGACCTCAGAGCTTACTCAGTTCGGTAAATTAAGCGATGAATCAGGTGTCTTTGAATACACCTTTGTTAGTCTGGAACCCCTTCCAACTTTCTCGGATACCGATCATTGGGGCTACTTCCAGATTCGTCTCAATACAACTTCTTCTCTGATTGCTCCAGATGATCGAGGTGATTTGTTGAATGTAGTTGTGGCATTGACATATGAGCAAGCGGATGAAGCTGAATCTGCTTTGTTGAACCCTAGTTCAATTGCTATTATTGCCATTATCTTACTTGGCGCAGCTGGTGCAGTGATTCAGATGCGTCGGAAGCGTACTGCTATCGAGGAGATTCAAGATATCTTTGCATATACTGCTGAACTTTTGGCTGCAGGAGATGAGATCAGAGAGGCCATTTTCAATTGTTACGAGGACCTATGTCTAGTTTTGATGCAGAATGGATTCTTGCGGCGTGATTTCGAGACAGTTCGGGAATTTGAAATGGCTATTAGGCAAGCATTGCCGATTAGTGAATCTGCTCTTGAGGCTTTAGACAGTGTTTTCGAAGAGGCAAGATATTCCTCACATGAGATGGGTGAAACACACAAGGCATCTGCTCAACAGGCATTGTCCAATGTTGTTTCAGAGATTCAGAACATGGCTGATATTCCAACCAGATGATTATTCTGAGAAACGAATTTCTAATCTTCCTTTGGAATGTGTGGCATTGAGAATTTGTCTCCCATTAGGTAGAGGAGATACAACAGGTTCCAGTCCCTCGCGATCAATTCGAAGGTATGATGTCCCTGAATGAGTGCCTACTCTAACTTCTATACTATTGGTTGGAAGTCCTAGAGTCATGATAGAAACTCCATCGATCATTGCTGATGCATCTAATGAAGCCCCTAGGAGATTTTGTGCCAAAATTTGAGCATCTGCTTCTCTAGTTCGTTCCACCTGCTCTCCTGCGTCTTGAAGAAATTGATCATGTTGTCCGATTGCGGGTGAATCGGATGCAACCTTTGCAATAAAATGCGAATGCAGTTCAGCAGCAGTTACATCTAGAGAATGTTGAACCACCTCGTTTTCAGCCTCTCCATCTATCTCGATGGCGTCCCATTGAATGTCCGTCATTGGCTGGTCCAATCGTCGCACAGTCATCAACCCTCGTAGTCATTCAATATTCCTAGCTGGTTCTGGATGACGTGAGAAGAATCGTTTAATCAATCGTTCAGTAGAGCCTGCGTCTTCCGTTTCGAACATCTTCAGATTTTGTGGTAAACAATTTCTATACCCTCTATCTCCAACTCGTCTGTCGAGAATCAAAACTATTGCTCTATCCTCTGCCTTTCTAATTGGTCTACCCATTGCCTGAAGAATAGAATTAATTGCAGGTTGGGCTGCTGAATATTTCCAAGCATTCCTTTCTCCAAATCTTTCTGAGACATATTCTTTGAGGGCCTGATTGGAAGCTGTAGGTCTAGACATAGGTATTCCAATGCATATTACTGCATCAAGGATATTTCCATCATAGTCTATTCCCTCTGACAATCTTGCATTGTAAACTCCGGCCAAAAGACACCTTTGACCAGCATCTCTTGACCTTTTTAGTTGAGAAAGAGCATCTTGAACTTGAAACTTTGACCAATTGCGTTCTTCAACAATTATTCTTCTTCCAGGCCATGAACCTTCATTGATGATTTCATCTAA
>JASLJW010000043.1 GCA_030747885.1 Candidatus Thalassarchaeaceae archaeon | reverse complement strand
CGAATAAGGTATTGTACGAATTTGTATGCTGAGGAAAAACCTCATCCATTTTGGTGACTGCATCAGTGGAATACGGCTCGTTCATCAATACTCCGTCGTCACCCCTCTCATTTCAAACAAGCCATTCTCTTTATGTTTGAAACCGTGTTTCTTGAGTATATTTCGCACCACCTATTTCTTCTGCCCGTGCATGAGTGGAGTTTTAAGGTGACGAAACGTCCACGGGATACCCACCGTACGGTGAGGAGTGGCAGAAAATGTATCAAACGAACAGAACACAACGCACGATGGCGGTTTTTATTACCGTGTTGATGTTAACAATGGGGTTGGCTCAAGCAGCTTCAGTTAATACCTATTCCAATGGTCAATCAAATGTTGATATCTCCCTAGATGATCCTGCTACATATTCAGATTCAGTATCTGGTTCGATTAGTCTTCCAGAAGGCGAGACAGTAAATGCTGCTGCTATGGTGGTTTCTACTGATGCTGTAAATTATGGATATGCTGAGCGATATGATGCGCACTCCACAGGATATGGGGAATTTTTGTGGAACCCTCTCTACAATGGAGGTTTTACAGCATACTCTTCAACCAGTGATTTTACAGAGGATGATGCTACTTTGTCCTTATTTTCATTAGGTTACAATCAAGATTTTGAGAATGAGGTAGGCTACACTGTGGGCCCTCCAATCGATGGCATGATAGAGAACAATTGGGAAATAGGTGAACCTGAAAACGGTTTTCCAATTACTCGTTGTGGTTCTGGAGACAAGTGTTACGGCACAGATTTCGATAGTATGGACTATCGTTCTGCTGCAGGTGAATTCCAATACGAATTGACCACAGAATCAGTGTATGTATGGGCAGGAAAATCCGATGCATCCTTCATGTCTTTGCATAATCTGTACTACAGAGGAGCCGGGGCTGGCACAAACGTATACTACGAAGATTGCGCATATGTGATGATTCAATCATCAACTGATGGTTCTTCATGGGGGTCGTTTGAATTCTTGCCCTTTGACCTATCAAATACGTCCGGTATTAGCGGCGGCAATGGAATCTATCAGCGCGGAACTTCTGTGAATCAAGTAACAACGAAGTGTAACAAGTATACATTTCCAACAGGAGCTAACCTCATAGGAGGGACTTCAAATAACTCTCAGACTTCAAGTACTGGTGGTTGGGCAAATATTGGACTTGACCTATCTAGTTATGAGGGAGAATATGTTAGATTGAAATTTGTAATGGAAAAGAATGATGTTGCTGATCCACCAGCAAGTCCAGATCTACAAGGATGGTACATTGATGCCTTGAGGATTGGGGATGCTTTACCAGCATCTGGTAGCGTTACTTTCCGTACATTCTCAAGTAGTTCAAACATGGGAACAAATTCCCCGAATGGGTTTGGATTCCTAAATTTAGATGCTGCAGTTCCTGGTGATGGTTCATTGTCTGTTGATGTATTGCAACCTGGAAGCACAAACATAATTCCAGACCGCAATGGAAACTCTCTATCGGGCCTTGAAGGATCAATTATTGAACTCTGGGATATTGATACAGATACTTATCCGTCAATCGATCTTCGATTAAATTTTGATTCAGGAGTGAATCAATTGAACTCCCCTGAACTCTTTGGTTTCAACATAGGGACTCGCTTCAGTTTCGGATTTAACAACACAATTGGAGTGGATCAATCAAATGGTTGGCCTTTACCAGGGAAATGGATTAGTTCGCCTACCTCTAATTCTTATTTTGGCGTAATGCCATTATGGGAAGATTCTAGTTTCTCGCCCCCATTAGCTAGAACTGGATTCTCCAAGACAATAACGGCAATTACGCCCTATATTACTGATGATTGTCCTGACGGCACTCCTGCAATTGAGGTATTCGTCAACAACCCTCAATCAATTCCTGTCGCAGGTCCTTCCATCACGATAAGTAATAACACTCGTCATGTGTTCTCTGCAGGAATTCAGAGTTTCGGGATTCGAGCAAATTATTCCAGTGTTCAGTGTGAATTAACAGGGATACATGCAGATCTTGAATTTGCACATTATGCAAATGGAATTTCTTTGGATGTTGGCGGAGATGGTGACGTCGAATGGGGAATGGTGGAGTCAGCATTTGGCGCATTTGGCGAACAAACAATGTTCCGTTCTGGAACGGTAGATGGTGAAAACATTGGATCATCATCATCAACTGTAACTCTCACTGCTGGAGGTGTCGGTCAGGGAGCTACATTCATGCTTCCAAGAGGGGCTGATGTCACAAATGCTCTACTAGGGTTTGAAAACAATCAGATTGATGAGGTTGAGATTTATGTTGGCGCTGCTGCTCAAGAAGAATTGATTGCAGTTCTTCCAGAAGGTTCTATCGATTTCGCTCCTCAATTGCTCGTGAATGAATTTAGTGACTTCCCTTCGGCTTTGAACACACTTCTAGATTATGATTCAAGTGTGGTGCCTACTTCTTGGGAAGACACCTATGGAAATGAATGGATTTTATTCAGAATAAAGGTTGAGAGTACCAGTGCTACTATTGGTTCTAGCATTACTTTCAGAGATTTGATGATAAATTATGACTGGGAACGTGTGATTACAGATGGAAACAATTTGGCACGTGAACTATCTCAAGGTGTTGCAATGGGCAATGCTGTTGCAGGATCTGTAGATGTTCCAATGAAATGGTCTGCAGAATCTGGAGGAGGGGTATCTCTAGGTCAACTAAGCATCACAACGAGCACGGGTCATTCCAGTACGATTTCTTTGACAAATGGTTTCTCAGGATTGTACGATGACGGAAACATCTACGAGATTGTAACAACACACTCCGTGACTAGTCAAGGACAGGCGCTATCTGGTGCCTCTCTGTTGATGGAAACTTCGAGAGGCAATATTGAGTTACAATACACCATGTCTAACGATACATTTTGGGAAGTATCTGATCCAGTTGATGGGCTCTCATTAGCAGTAAGTGTGACTAGCGGGTCAGAACCCATGCAGATTAACTGGAGATTCCGAGTTTCTTCAGATTGGGATGATACTGCATTTGTCCAAATTTACACTTCTTCAATTAGCGATACTGGTGTTGTTGGATTACCTGCCGCTGAATCTCTACAACCATCGGTTGGAAATGCTGTAGAAAATGATGTTGGAATTAGCGAATTTAGAGTGTATAATCAAGCAAATGTAGAACAAACTGATCTTTCAAATGTTAAGAGCAGTCAGGCACTTGTTCTTACAGGAAAGGTTCGTTTTGAAAATTTGGATATTGCACCTGATCCCTCAAATTATTTCCTTGTCCTAGAGGAGTTGAATACATCCAATACCGAAACTGAAGATTGGCTAGAAGTTGACCGAATAGGTGGTACAGTGGGTGGAGATTTCACATGGTCTCCAACATTACCAACTCAAACTGCTGGAGCACGAACATATCGATTTATGATGGCAAATTTCACTGGAGGGGATCAACTCTGTCCTCCTTCAAATTACAATCCAGATCAAGATTGTGGAATTCGAATGCAAGTTTCAATGGATCCTCTTCCTCCTCAATTAGTAAACGTCAGTGTAATGGATGGATCTACATGGAGAGAACTTGGAGATAACACTTGGATCCCGGCAAGAAATTGCCAAACTTTCCGTGTTGTTGTAAGAGACAATCCAGTCGCTCCAGATTCTCTTTACCTCAATTATTGGGTTGAGAAGGATCATGATACAAACTTGGATCGTGTTGCAGATGTTGGCGAATATGCACAAGTTTCTCTTGTAAGACAGACAGAAAGTAATGAATCATATTACATGATTGATAATCAAGGTACTCAGTGTATTAGTGATATTGCAAACCAAGGTTTGACGAACAGTCCGTTAGTCAGTCTGTTTGTTTCTGGTACAGATATTGGGGGCAATTCAGTTACTGGATCTGGTGGACCAGGGATTGGATATGATTTGATTACTTACCAAGCAATGGCAACTCTTCAGCCAAGCGTAACATCTTTCAGAATTCAAGATGGTTTTGGCACAGAATTAACCAGCGCCAATACCACCATGTATGGTGGTAACATATACCATCTCAGAGTTACTGGTTCAGATGGAAATGGTTGGGGAGACATAGCCCAAGTTCGAATAAATTTGAATCCAATTGTTTCAGACGACATAGTAATCAATTACTGGCCAGCCAACGATACAGCTTGGACCGATTCTACTTGGATTTCAGTTCTAGATTTGGAAACTGATGGAAAGGGACCAGAGATGCGCCGTACTGACGGAGGAGTTCTGATTGACCCGTTTGAAACAGATTTCATTCTAGACATCCCAGTTGTTCTTGCTTGGTCAATTACGACAGTCCCCGGAATAGTTACTCCACAGATAGAAGTAACAGATTATGACCCAAACAATGGTGGTTGGACAACCATTTCATCTCAAACTGGCAATTACAATCAGAGATGGAAGTATTCTGATAGTTTCAAACTAGATCGTTCAACATTTGCCGTTGAAGATACGATTGGATTCATCACTCCAGATGTTGGCAATAGAGAAGCAGGATTCGTGTATCCAGGAGATATGCTTAGGATTAGTGGCCAGTATGCTTTCTCTGAACGTCTTGCTGATGGAATTATCATCAATCCACAGATTCCACTGACATTAAGAATTGAACAACAAGAAGTTCAGCCAGATGGTGAGAGAGGTTTCTTCTATGCACCATCGCAGGTGTATGATTACCCATTTGAGAATGGAACATTTGACATATTACATCCTGCCCCTACTCAATCGAATGCATTTACATTCACTTTCTCATTAATTGGGCTACCTTCTGGAGCAACGGATGGTACTTCACCAGTAGACAGTGTGTTTTACCTCAATGTAGATAGTGAAGCCCCTAGTGCTGCAAATACTGGTTCTTGGGAAATTACTGATGAAAATTCAGAAGAAATTGGGCCAGGAATAATTTCGTCCACTCAATTTGATTGTGTTAGTGTGAAGGCATTCATTCAAGAACGTCAGAAGTTGCAAGAAGGCAATGTAATACTGAACTGGATGTATTTCAAAGATGGAGGAAATTGGACCGAATATTACCAGGCATTCCCTGGAGTCGCACATTTCAGTGTCCCAATGGCTTTAGACACAAATGCTGATCCAATCAGAGCATCGGTGAATTGTGTAAACCTCTGGAACGCTACTCTTCCCAGTGATTTGAGTGGTGTTGAACTCCGTTTCTGGATTTCTGGAACTGACTCTGCTGGAAATGTAATTACTGGAGCAGGGAACTACCAGAGTGGATTCGATGGCGGCGTATTTGAATTAAGATACGAGTCAGCAAATTTCGAAATTAAGAATCTCGTGGTTTCAGATAATACTCCTGCTGTAGGTCAAAGTCTAGACATTATCGCCACAGTATCAAACAATGGAAACAAGGCAGGATACTTCACTTGCAAGGTCGTCACTGTAGTGGGCGGCCAAGTACAATCATCTAAGGAAGTTTCAACACCAATTGAAATCCAACCATTGGAAGATTATTCATGGAGAATTCCTATGGGTGATTTTGCAACACCTCAAGTGAATGTGAAATACCAAATTGTAAACAATGATACAGGTGACGTAATAGCTGAATCTACAACCTTCCCAGTAACTGCTGAATCAGATGATTCTGCAGGATTTGATGCCGCTACAATCGGATTGATTGCTTTATTGGCGATTCTCTTGATTGCTGTAGTAGTGGGCATATTTGTGTTCGTTAGTAGAGGTAGCGACGATGATGATGATTTCATTGAAGATGATGACTTCTTACCAGAGGGTGAAGCAGTATCGCCTCTAAAAGCAAGAAGCCCACCTTCTCGTGGACCTCCTTCTCGTGGACCTCCGAAGGAAGAAACAGAGATGGAAAAGGCCCTCAAAGAATTCACATTCTGGGATGAGAATACAATTCAGGGTTATTTCGATATGGGTTGGTCAATTGAACAACTTAGAGATTGGCTTGCAGAACAGAAGTGATCCGAACTATGTCTTCTGGCATTTCTTTGGATTGGGCGTGCATAGATTGGGGAGACCCTGAAGGAGGAGTTATTCGAATCCTGCCATTCACTCCCTTGGTCAAATTCTCTGAATCAATCCAAGATTGGGATGGATTAGCATTGATGGTTTCGTCTGAAGATCCTCTCCTCTGGATTGACCAAGAACAAGAAGAGATGAAATCGCCCAATATCGTAAGAGATGCAATGATTGCTCAAATGGGCCATTCAGGAAAAATGGTCAAAGAAATGTCATTATTGGGTAGAGAAACTATTGGATGTTTTCCAGATCCAATACCATTTTCGATGTATAATTTTGCTAAGAGTAACAGAAAACCGATTTGGTTTTTAGAACCGGATTTAGACGATGAAGAATGGGTAGAAATAACTCTCGAAGGTGTTGGTGAACGAACAAATCTCCGAAATCTAGTTCGTAGTATAGGTTCTGTAAGAAGGATGATGCGTATCGCCAAATCAATTGCTACTGAAACAACTCCAGATGGAGATGATGCTGAGTATCATATCGCAGCTTCTCTTTCTGCGGCTTGGTGGATGGTAGAAAGTGCACATTTATCTGAAAATTTACATCACAAAATCAATCATAGAATCGCTTCTAGAATGCGTGGGGCACTATCTTCCTTACGAAATCAACTCAATGAACAGATTGATGATGAGGAGGCCGTGGTCCTGCTTGTACCGGTACCCCAGGTGCGCATACGAGGAGTCCTTGAGGCTCTGAACGAATTGCCTGATGCTGAGAACATGAAACAGGAGGAAGAATGATGGCAAATCTGGAAGTTGTAGTGGAAAATCAGGTTTTTCGATTCATTACTCCAGAAGTTCTGGATGCTGATTTCATTGTGAAGGAAGCAGGGGCAGTTCGTTCAGGAAGCCTATTGGTAAAACAAATGAGAAACCCCCCTTACACCATTCTTATCGACGTAGGTAGTGGGGCGATTACTGTTCATGGATCCACAAAAGAGATTCTTGCAAGAATGGCAGTATCTGAATTACTTCTTGGACTTGGATTACCAGATTCTGGTTTGAAAACAGAAATTGGTCCAGTAACATCTTCCTGCAGTATGCCTTTTTCTTTAGATCTTGATAAGTCAGTGGATGTGCTTTCATCTGCTCGAATGGAGTCAGCATTGGACGCTATTCGAATTGCAGATATGCGTCATGAATTAGAGGTTCTTGTTTTTCGAAATGGAAGAACTGTGATTATTGGGGCAATCAGTCATCGTATTGCTCTACGTGCAGCAGAATATTGGATGAAAAGATTTCAGCGTCTCCGTCTCTTCAATGAGGGATGACGATGGAAGACCCCACTCCATTCTGGGATGGTGAAAAATGGACTGGCCCCATTACTGATGGGCACATGCATTTGGATCGAATGGGGCGTTTTCTGGATGCTGCAATAGATTTTGAGAACGCAGGGGGCACTCGACTCATTTTAGTTCACAAACCTGACTTCAATCAATTACCTGAGACAATAGAAGATGTTTCTACCGCATATCTCGAAACATTGGCAATGGCGAAAGATGTTAGAGAAGCCACAAACCTTGGGGTACAGGTTGTTTTGGGACCTCACCCCGTAGTATGGGCTCATCAATTAGAATCACTTGGTGAGGAAACTGCTACAGAACTCCATTTATCATCGGTTGATCTAGCATTAACTCACCATCAGGAGGGGGAATGTGTCGCAATAGGAGAGATTGGGCGCCCCCATTTCCCTGTTTCAACAGAGATATGGAATAAAGCCAATATGATGTTGGAAGAGGTATTGCGTCGCTGTGCATCTCAAAATGCACCCGTGCAATTTCATGTCGAAGATAGAGGGGCATCAACTTGCCAAGAATTGAGTGAAATTTGTGAAAAAGTGAATTATCCACGTTCTATCGCTTTGAGGCATTATGCCCCTGGAGATGTTTCTTCATCATTCACCTCAAATCTTCCCGTGACGGTAAGTATGGGTAGGGGATCAATTGGAAAAATTGCATCAACTATTGATTTGGATTGTCTTTCTGATGGAACTCATTCTCCTGTCTTGATGGAGACCGATTATCTCGATGATCCCAGACGTCCTGGCGCAGTTCTAGGGCCTCGAACCGTTCCAAAAAGAACAAATGAACTTGGCAGGCATCTTCAGAACCCTTCAAATGAAGGTGGTTTGGGTTGGAGTCATCACCAAATCGCCAACTTTCTATGGAAAATCCATAGGGCTTGGCCAGACGCACTGTATGGCGAATGTCGATGATTGAAGGGGCATCCTTCGGCAACGGTCATATGCGTCCAGTGGCCGAGTTGGATAATCGAGGGGGGTTTGTTCGATTCCATGTTGGAACTAGAGGGGAAGACCGCACT
>JASLJW010000042.1 GCA_030747885.1 Candidatus Thalassarchaeaceae archaeon | reverse complement strand
GTCGTTCCCAATACAGATAATCCACCTACTTCCAAGGTCTCTTTCGCCTTCTTCAAAACCTGATCAAGTTGATGGTGTAAGGCAATCAATCGTACTCTATTGGTATCAGGATCATTTACCATCTCATTGAATGCAGCAAGATAGATGTCCAATTCTTTGATTCCACCAATTGTATGTCCTATTGATAACATCTTCAAAAGACGGAATGGATCATTGAATGCATCAATTGCATTTCTTTCTTCAATTGGAATTCCTGGGTCTGTTCCTTGGTTTCCTTCAGAGTCCTCTTGGCCTAGATACAAGCGAAGACCGTCAGTCATTGTGAATATCTCAAAGGGGCCTGAAAGAAGGTAGTAAATCTCACCAGATTCACATTCAAGTCTCTCTGAAACCACATCAAAATCGAATGAATCTGTTAACAACAAGTCACTGGTAAGAGTGAGAAATTCTCCAAGTCCGTTGAGACGATCGGTCGTGTTCAGCCGCATGATTAAATCGGCAGTCTTTGTAACGCCGAAATACGCCGATGTCTCATCAACATCGATTCCGTCAGAAGGAAGAGCAGCCCCCTCAATTTCTGCCTCAGACATATATCTCCCCTTTGTCCCCGCTGAACAATCCTTCTTGAATCAATCGTTATCGTCCTCAATTATCGAGCAGCATCCAAAATGTATCGAGATTGCTCGGCTGACCATCCATCACCTCTCTGGAGACGTCTGAGAATCTCCCTATCTTCAGAACCAGAAGATAACATGGATTTTACAGCCTCCAAAGAAGACGAATATGAATCACGCTGATTCTCTTCGAAAAGATTGTCCCATTCACCTGATTCAGAAGGAGACTGATTTGTTCTCTTGACTTTCTTAGTAGCCTTGACTTGGCGTGGAATTTTTTCTGTTGGTTCTTTGCTTGTGACTACTCCAGATGTCCTACGAACTCTCTTGGTAGGTGTTGCCTTTCGTGGATCTACCTTCTTGGTACTAACCCGTGGAACTGAGTCGACATTTACTGGAGCTGAGGTTCGACGTACAGCTTTCGGTGTTTTCGAGGTTTTTGTGGCCCTTTCTGGTGGGCCACTCTTCCGAGCAGGAGGGGCACTCTTGCGAGCGGGAGGACCTCTCTTTTGGACTGGGGGGCTTTCCCTAGGAGGTGTGTTTCGTGGTGGGGTTTGCCCGACACTCTTGTTAGATACACTATGAGCAGGGGCCGCTACTGAAGACGTTTGAATAGGTGAAAATTCATCATCGTCATCATCGAACCAACCATCCTCATCTTCATCATCATAATAATCTCCTCTACCTGAAATGAAACGTAATGTAATGACTATGAGAAGAAGAATCCCAAGGATCCCCCCTGCCATGATTCCATAAGAAGCATAATCCACTGTCTCTTCCACTAATGAGGAGGACAATTGATCAGAGGTGCATCCATTGGTATCTACGAAAACACCTGAAGGACTATCTGCACATTGGTCCGAGGAATCATACACTCCATCACCATCAGTATCTGTCTTGTCGATGTATGGGCACCCCATACCTCCTTGCCCACTATTGCCTTCATTTCCATTCTCTACACCTGGAACATCTGGACACATGTCGGCATTGATTCCATTCTCTTCATCTCCAAAACCATCTCCATCTCGATCTCTCCATTGAGTCGGTTCAGATGGATAAGAATCAGCAGTTCCTATCGGAGGGACTGGGTTCATCGAATCCGGATCTGACCATCCATCTCCATCTCCATCTGGGCAACCATCTCGATCTTCTGTTGAGGTTCCAGATACTGATGGACATTCATCTGAATCAACACCTTCGAGATTATCACCAAATCCATCATCATCTGTATCGAGCCATTGGGTAGGTTCTGTAGGGAAAGCATCGTCCTTGTCATCTATTCCATCGTTATCTGAATCGACGCCCGCTAAAACGCATCCTTCATCATCTACAGCGGCACCTGAAGTGGTATCAGGACATTGATCTAGATTGTCATTTACTCCATCACCATCAGTATCTCTTTGATAATCAGCACAACCATTGGAGTCTACATCGAAGTTGATTGAAGTGTCTGCACAAAGGTCATCGATATCTCTGACTCCATCATCATCAGAATCAGCATTAAGTTGCTCTTCACTACATCCATTGGAATCAACTACGGCTCCAAAAGTAGTATTCAAACAGAGATCGATTGGATTTATCACGCCATCCTCATCATCATCTCTTTGATCATAGGAGCAACCATTTGCATCGACTATTTCTCCTGAAATAGTTCCTGGACAATCATCATTCTCATCTGCAACGTTGTCGGCATCTTCATCATCCATTGGCGCAGGGCACCCATCTCCTCCCAATCCGTTCAGTACACCAGCAACACCTGGACAAAGATCTCCTCCCAACTCCATAGGGAAATCTCCGAATCCGTCGCCATCTTTGTCTCGCCATTGATGCGGATTATCTGGGAGCGCATCTCCCTTCTCTGAAGTCCGAAGTCCAGTGTTCTCATCGATATCGTAAGAATACAGACTGGAATGGCCATCTCCATCAGTATCCAAACATCCTATCCTATCGAAAGTAGAATTTCCAGTTACTGTAGGGCAGTCATCACTCAAATTGGCCTGAGGCACCCATTGTCCGATTCCTCCACCACGTGTCGAATTTAATTCAGGGTCATCCCAATTATCTCCAAAACCATCGTTATCAGTATCATTCCACTGCCAACCATCAGATGGGAATGCATCTCGGAGGAATGCACCAATAGATGAGTTATCACCAAATCCATCTGCATCTGAATCTGCCCATTGTTGGTGGCAAATAGAACCACATGTGTTCTCAGGAGACGTGTCATCAGGTGCCCAAGGCCACATATCTGCTCCATCAGCAATTGTCCACGCATCGTCGTTAGCTGAACTGGAAGCTTCGGTTGGATCACTGTATCCATCCGAGTCGCTATCGACGCAACCTGCTCGGTCAAATTGACTTAATCCGAATAATCCCGGACATTGATCGCCATCAGGATCTGAATTGTTGTCTCCTACTCCATCTTTGTCGGCATCAACCCACTGTCTAGGGTCAAATGGGAATTCATCGGCACCATCCATTCCACAACAATCAGGACCATGATTGTCCAACAATCCATCGCCATCGGCATCTCGTGCTTGCATCCAGTTAGTAGGTGAAAAATCACCGCCAGAATAGTCCCCTCCATTGTTGGACCATCCATCTCCATCTGCATCACTACATCCATTTCTATCAATAAATGAATGACCTGCAGTTGCACAATCATCAGAATAATCTGACCAACCATCATTGTCGAAATCCCCACATCCTATCTCAACAAATAGGCTTGGACCTGCATCAGAGGAACATTGGTCAAACGAAGAAGATACAGAATTATCACCAAACCCATCTCCATCATAATCAGACCATTGTCCACCTTGATTCGGTAATTCATCGATAATATCTGGGATGAAATCACGATCTGAATCAACATCCAAATGAATTGCCACAGCATCATTGGTACCCAAAGACATCCCGAGCATGATGTATCCAGTTCTACCATGGTGCTCTGCAATAGTAGTTGCAAATCCAGCAGATGAATCTAATTGGATTTCAGAAATTATACCAAAAGGAGTCTCAATTGAACCATCTATTCTTAATCCAATTCCTAAATCTGGGCTAATTGATCTAGGATCAACCTGATCTGAAAGCGCCAAATTAGAACAATTTGGAGTCTTGTTTGAAACTATAATAGTGCATTTAACATAAGTAGAATCCCCTGCGGATGCATTTCCTAACATTGTGAAATACAACCCAAGCAAGGGTTCCCAAAGAGGTAAGAATCCACTAGTATCAGTCCAATTGAAAGCTTCAATCGATTCATTGTACCAAGAATCCCCGTTTGAAGCATTTTCAAGAGTCAACTCTTGGTAGGAACCATAACCTGATGCATTCACAATAAACAGGGGATTATTATTGAAAAGAGGACCAGGGGATAAACTAATTTGAGAACCTAAATCAAGACTCTCAATTTCTATTTGAGAAAAATTAACTATGGAACCTGTTGAAAAATGGTATTTCACTAGATTAAGTTTAGATTCATTTCCAATAAATCCTGCAATCAGTTTAGGATCATTGAAATCTAGAATATTAGCAAAGAAACCCAACCCTGCTGCTGATTGATCTGCAATTACATGAGTTTCCCATTGTGAACCATTCATTATTCCAGCTTTCAATGTTCTATCGTCTTTCCAAACGGTGATATTGCCACCTAAAACAATCGGAGTGCCATTCAATTGACCAAGAGATGGACCCGAACTTACTTCAAATCCAGTAGTAGTCTCTTCTGCAAATCGAAGAACCGAATTTCCTAACATAAAACTCATGTTCAACCCACCGGCATACGATCGAGCTGTGATGGTAGGTTGAGCGCCTACACTTCCTGTTGATTCAACGGTGTGAGTTGACACGACAATGCCTGTTTCCTTGTACGAACATACTGCACCACCATTACAAATTGAAAGTGCTAGAATTTGACCCGCTTCTGTAACACCATAAACGGACTCCCCTGTTCCAATCTTGGTTTGTTTCCAATCACTTGTGGATGTTGAAAGTTCATCGGGACGTGATAAAATCACAAACCCAGAATCGGTCTGAACTCCAATTAAACTACGTCCTGGCCCATCGATATACAAATCTAGGTCTGAAAAATTAGATTCACCAGCAAATGGACCCTCGATTGAGACTTGCTCCCAATCTAAATGCTCATACACTGAAATTTTCGTTTCATCAATCACAAGCCATTCTTCTTGACCATCGCCATCAAAGTCATCGGAACGTACAACGTCGCTAACATCTGAATAAGAGAAGACGCGTGGAGTTGAAGAAAGACCTGAAGATGAACCCCAAAATAATGCTAAATCTCCTGTCGCTCCAGATCCAGGTCTTACTGCCCAGACATCATCAAATCCATCTCGATCTACATCACCTGCAGCTGCAATTTGGTAGCCCATCTTTGAACCAGATGATGGACCCTGAATCGTCTGATTAAATTCTGAAGAGAATCCATTTGGCCCTCCAAAGGCGATGTGAATTGCCCCGTTAGAACCGGGTCCGGCAGTATCAACATAAGGCTCTCCAATTCCAATATCTCGATATCCATCACCATTGACATCTCCCAGAGGTTCAACTGAGTATCCTAGCAATGTTCCTTGGAGAACTCTAGTCCAAGTAGTACTAGGGATAGATGTATGACCTGTCGAACTACCAGAATGAATCTCTACCTTACCATATCCAGTCAAATCAAGAAGACCACCTGCAGAAGAGATAACGAAATCATCGTATCCATCACCTTCGATATCACCCAGTGCTTCAATTGTCCACCCATACTGTAGATTTGTTCCACTACCAGTCATTGTAAGAGATGAGGAGGAAGGCGGTTGAGCTCCTCCATCGAACAAATAAACTCGACCAACAACGCTTCCTGAACCTGTCTCATTTGATGCTACAACTGCCCAATCTAGATATCCATCATTATGGGTATCTCCAATGAATGCAACTTTCGACCCAAATGCAGCACCTGAATTTGATGATTCAAATGTCCAGAACGCTACAGCGTCTAATCCAGATGAAGAACCAAGATGAAGACGAGCGCCTCCATTACTGGAATTTAGATAGGGCATTCCAAAGAGAACATCATCACATCCATCTCCATTCATATCACCAGTATCAAATGAAATAGATGATTGTGTATTCGAAGTCTGTTGGAGAACAATATCGGGAGTTGGATTGAAGCCACTAGTTCGTCCATGATGGACAACCAATGATTGATTCATGAAAATTACGAAATCAGACTTGCCATCACAATTGAAGTCACCAATTTTTGCTGATGATTCATCAGCATCAATCACAAGAGAAGGAAGTGTGGTAATCCTCCCCTCCCTCCTACCTTCTAGACTTCGTACAAACTGTACAACAGTATCATTCTCGGCAGAATATGTTAGTTGTACTTCCCCATCTCCTGGAACTTCTTGATCTAATGGGGCTCCAATCCAAGGGGCAGCATCAATATTTGTTGAAGTCATATTTGGCCAATCCATAGAACGAATTAAACCTCCAGATTCGTGTAGAATCCGTACTCTATCTCCATTGTGAACTCGAGCATTGTATCCATCAACCACCGATTCAATTACAGATTCATGACGCCAAAAAGTAGAGGCATAATATGAGGTCATAAGATACCCTGTATCCTCATTCATCCAGAGGACAACGTCGGTTCCATTTCCTAAAATCGACAATTCCAAGGGTCCTGCAACATTCCATCCTTCAGTTACAGTTCGTACATGCCAATCTTCAGGATTCACATAATGTGGAGGAGCATCATATGCAAATTTAAGCGAAGAAGTATCTGAATCTAGATATGCAATTCTGGCTCTGTTCTGAGCGTCGAGATCGATATCACATTCCGCTCCAACATCATTGCCCCCACCATCATCAACAATTGTCCACTGAACTATTCCCGTTTGATTGATATGAATATATTCCAAACTACCAGCTGTACCATTATGCACACAAGCATGAATTGCATCAAAGTGATCAATAATCAAATCTAATCCTGAATAGTCATCTGAATCAGAAAGAACAGGAGAAATTTGTGTCTCAACAATTGAAGACAAATTTCTGGTCGCTAAAACATTCCAATCTTCACTGGCATGTGTCATATCAGAACCAGCCAAACCCTCACCCCATTCATTGGTTGGCAGTGGAGCTTGAATGATATTTGATGAAGACAAATTCTCTTCCAAAATGGCTGGAGAAGGGACCATCGGATACATCAAAGACAGTAGCATTAGAGCGACCAAAATTCTTGCTTTCATCTTTTCACCGCCCCCGGTGCTGAAGCACCATTGGTCTCGAATGAACCCCTTTGCTCTAAAGGCTTCATCTTGTTGAGCCTCAAAGCGGTGCGATGAAGGGGTATGAGGGGTTGGCCTAAGCATGGCCACGCTACTTTGTCTTCCAGGCAAATGGCCTGATATCAGTGGGCTTCCAAAATTTGACTTTGTGGTTGGGGTAGATTCGGGTGCAGATGTAGCCATTGAAAAGGGTATAAATCCAAATTTGATTATAGGAGACTTAGACTCTGTGAATAGAGATAATCATCCAACTGAGAACCTCCTAGAGAATTCTGAACAAGAAGACAATGATCTCGCTAAGGCTCTACGGTTTTGTTCAGAGAAAGGTATGACCTCGATTTGTATAATTGGTTTTTCAGGAAAAAGATCTGATCATGAATTAGGTAATTACGCTGCTTTGCACAATGCCAACCATGATTTGGATATCAGAGTGATATTAGATGGAATGATAATGCACAGGGTAGTTTCAGAAAATGACTTTCATGGCCTTGCACCAATTGGTACACTAGTTTCGATTTTCTCCTTTGAAGAGACTCAGGTTCAAACATCTGGATTGAAATGGAACATAAATGGAAGTCTCGGATTCTCTTCAAGAGGAGTTTCCAATCAATCTACTGCTCCAACATTCTCAATCTCAACGAGTGGATGCATCTTCGTGATGATTCATGAATCATGAGTCAAATTTAGTCCAAATTCCCTCAACACCATCCCACCAATCCATAGCTCCATCTGGATGTTGTCTCCAGATGATTCCTTGTGGGTCAGTATAGGTCGGCAATCCTTCAGCAATATCCTCAATCTCACCTTCATTCATCGAAGGTGCGGCTGCTGCCATGACCTCTTCAAGACGCCTAGATGAAGAATTACCTCTAGTTAGTATTAGGCTAGCAAATATGCCAAAAATCAAACCGAGCAAAATTCCTCCACCACCAATTGCTGCTGCTGATGCTTCCAAATTCAAGAATAGAGGAATTGCTTCGTATTCTTCGCCACTAGAACTTGATGGCCATGATGCATCGTCACTAATGTTCCCAAGACTTGGATCTGTGGGGTCGAAAGGTGGCAACCTCACCACATTGACTCCCAATGTTGTGGCCTGCATCTGAGGATTTGTTGCTGTAACTCGAACCTTATGCACTCCAGGGTCCCACAATCCGCAGTCAAGATCCTTTACGGCAGATTCTGT
>JASLJW010000041.1 GCA_030747885.1 Candidatus Thalassarchaeaceae archaeon | reverse complement strand
CCCCAATGTCCTTGTGGGTAACGAAGCAAAAGGATAAGATCTCCATTTGCAAGAACCACCCCACATGATGTTTCCATGAAACTCCGAATAGGTGCTAATCCTTGACAGTTCGTCCGAATCGCTCTTAACAGTCTATTCTCGGAGCGTAATATGGGGCGAACCGACTTGGTTACGGATGAAGAGGCATGGGAATGCTTGCAGCAGATTTCCCCTTCTCGAATAGTAACAGATGGCGATCTTGATGGGATTGCTTCGGCAGCAATTCTTCTTCGTGCATTTCCTGATGCTGAGGTGGTGTTTGCAAATCCACCAGGAATCCGTTCTGGTGTTTTTGATCATGTAATTGATCGTTCTACAATAATTTGTGATTTACCATTTCATCCCAATGCAGGAGCGGTAATCGATCATCATTTGACGAATAAAAAATCTGAATCTGAAGTACTTGATTTTTGGAGGCCAACTATGTCTGCGGCTAGAATAGCATATTCTATCGTAAGAACAGAATTGAATTTAGACGATTTAGACGAATTCATCTATTGGGTTGATCGATTAGATGGGGGTGGCGTTTCTAAGGAGGAATTTCTTTCAGACCACCCTATAGTGGTCTTGGGCAGAAGTATCGATGCAAGAGATTCTCCTCAAACAGCACTTTGGATAGCACAAGAGATTTCGAAAGGAAAGCCCATCACTGAGATTCTAAAAGATCCACGTGTAGAAAAATTGGTACAGAATCGTAGATCAGAATCTCAATTAATTGAGGAAATAATCCAACGTACTTTACGAATTGAAAATCGATTAGCAATTGTTCGATTTGATGGAACAGGTACTAGAACGGGGGGATATCGAATTACAGCAATGGTTGGCGATGATTGTGATGCTTGTATGATTATTCATGGAGAAGAAGGTGGGAACATATCTGGTCCTATACCCCCATTAGGCGCATCATTTTACACAAATTCGTTTCTACATCCTGAAGGGGGGTTGGTTGATCTAACTCTTCTTGCTACTGCTTTTGATCCAGATGGCGGCGGACATTCAAATGCTTGCGGATGTCGAATTCAATCCCTTGATTTGGAAGGGAATTTAGAGAGTAGGAAACCCACATCTAGAGACATAGACCGCAATATCTCGCAATGGATTCAAATCTGGAAAACGAATCAAGAAAGCTGTTGAAGAACATCAAGTAGACGTAAGAATCCTAAGAATACAACAGAGACAAGTAACCAAATTAGTAGATCTCCTGCCCGTTGATGAACCCCTCTTGTCTGTTTGATGTTGTCCCCCCTTTCTCTTTCTGTTACCATCTTTGTCCCTGTCCTATACATTTGGACAACAATGATGAACAGAATCAATCCCAACCAACCGTGTAAACTAATCAGGGAAGTCAAATTTGTATCTAATTCAAGGTAACGATACGTGTTTGCAAGAATGGCGAAGGCAATTACAATAATGATGAATAGCAATGATTGCCTTCCTTTCTTTTCATGGTTTTTTACAACTTCTGCCCTATCTTGATTTTGTATTTTCGCCCACACCGCACCTCTTTTCAGCCTTAGTGCTTTGATGATTTTCCATTGTTTATAGAGCCAAATTGCAAGAGAAAATCCCAAAATCGGATGCAACAAGATTGTGATTGCACCGACTACATCCATGCCCGCACATTCACTTCTCCATCATCATTTTGAGGGTCAGATTGTTCTTTGAATGGCGAATCGTTGATGTATGCCCAACGAGCGCCCTTCTTCGTTGGAGGGCGATGGATGGAGAAACTCCTCAAAGAAGCCATTGAATTCGCCATCCGTTCTGGTGATGATCCTAATACAAGGATTAAGGCAGTTCTCAACAATGCATCATACAAATTATTGGATAAACCATGGAAGCCGATTGCATTTTCCATCCTTAGAAAAGAGGAACCGGTTAATCCTGAGGAAGAAGTCAAAGTGAAGGCAACTCGTAGAAGAGGAGGTCGTAGACGCGGCGTAAAAGGGTCTTCTGGAATTGAAGACTCACTTCTTTCACCATCCCAAGCAATTTCTAGCAATGAATCCGCTGCATTCAAGCTTGCAAACCTATTGATTCACAAAGGACGTAATCCTAAGAATTGGCACTCAGATTTTGATGTAGAAATTGATGGATTAAGAAATGAATGCATATCAGGAATCCATCCTGTTTGGTCCATTGCAGGAAGAGAGTGTCCATTAATAGCCCAATTAGGGGCATTCCCGTCATTAGAAGAAGAAGCGCAAAATACCGATATAGATTCTACATGGGTAGAGCAATCCAGAATAGATCCAACTGATTTATCTTCATTAGGGAATTGGCTTCAAACTTCTTCGAATTTAAATTTAGGATCAAGCGGCATCCTTGCAATCCAAATATTGGCTAAAGGAATTTCAAAGATGAGAATCAATCAGATTCGAATTCCTGCCGAACTTCTTACTTCTGAATTATCAGAACATATGATGATTGGAGGATATCTTTTGATTGCATCAGGTAAATCCGAAAAAGGCCTAGAACTTCTTCAATCCATTAATTCAGAAAATGATGTTTTAATGCAATCTGTAGGAGATGTGATTGCTTTGACTTCACTTAGATTAGGAGATACAGAAAAGTGGGATCATTGTGCCAATTGTACCGGCTCTGATCCACTTTCAATGGTAATGAGAACTGAAGCATGGAAATCCCCTCCTCTAAATCATTCAATTGGAGCAGATAGAATAGAATCAGGAATAATGCATTTGGAATTACAGGGAGAACCAGTTTCAGACACTCTAAGATGGATGTTGGTAAAACAAGTTGCCGAATCAGGAAATTTATCCTTGGCTACTGAACTTGTTCTTGAAACTAAAATCGATAACGACACATCTTTCATCCAAGCATCTGCATTAGCTGGAGAGAATGAATTGCTAATTTCTCGTTTGATTGAGACAGCAGACACCTGTTCGTTGATTACCTGGTCTGAAATTGTAATGGATCCCATTCACCCCAAACCAATTCAATTCGAATGTGCCAAACTTATTGCAAACGAAAGATGCCCAATTCCAAAAGATGTTTTAGAGCCAGTAATCGAAATACTTTCAATTGAGGTTGATATTTACTCTCTTGCCCTTATTCTTTCTAATTCTATGATTAAAGGAACAACGAATCCATATTCAGTATTACTTTGCAGTGCTCTTGCACCAGCAGATATTGGCCAGGAAGCAATTGATTGGTTACAAACCGAGAGGCCCCAAGCCCATGATTCCATAGAATCCAACGACCCCCCTCAATTTTTGAGCGCCCACGAAGCAGCATTAATTCGATTATTGGATGGGGCCCGTTCAAATCTCGATGAGATTCTTGGTAGGCTTCCAGAAACGGGTTCTGAGGTTTTGAGAGAAGCAAGAAGGGCATTGATGGAAGATGGTGATGGCCTTGTCAGTGAGAAGAGAATTAATGTTCTAGATGAATCAATAATAGAGGCAAATCTGTCAACATTAGAAGCTGCATTGTTTCAAGCAATTGTGAATTTACTACGGATGAATAGGGTGAATAATGAAATTCAGATGAGTGATAAAGAGAGAAAATCACATGCATCTGAATTACTTAATGGAATAATTGAAAATTCCTTTTCTGCTATTTTCCTTGATCAGGTACAATCGCTACTGCTTGAGCATGAAGTAACATCTCCAGCATTTGTTACATGGCTTCAAGAGAATAGACCCGGTTCTGAATGGGCGCCAGTTGCTAATGCTGCAATCAATGTAGGCTTGAATCGACATCTAGAAGCGGCCCGCCTTTACAAGCAGGCAGCTCCCCGTTTCCAAGCACCCCCTCATCGTGATTTTGAGATTGCCACTCAATTATATCGAAAATCATTGATTGGTTTCGCACAAGCAACTCGATGGTCAGAAGCAGTAGATTTGTTGGAAAGCCATGCAGAACTTGCAACAACAATCACGTCTCGTTTCAAACTGTATCTCCAAGTTTCCCATTCATTCGAACAACAACAAGATCGGCGTTCTAGAAGGTCCTCAAATCGAGATATTCCTCGAAAGATGATTCATGAGTTCACAGATAAAAAAATCCCATTTGTTCCTAGGGACGAGGAAGATTCTGACAATTCTAAACGAAGGGAGAGGAACCGAAGAAAGGAGGATTTGATTGAATCATTGATGTCTTATCCAAGTAAACGAAATCTCCCCGAGGAACCCTTTGTTGGCCGTGTTCGAGCTGCATTAAATCATGTGCGTGATCAGAATAAATCTAGCAGAACGAGGGTCGAAAACCGATTCCGTGAGGCAATCAAAGATCAAGAGGATCAATTGGAATTATTGAGAATTGCTAACGAAGTTGCAGGCGAAGACCCAGTAAGAGCCCTTGGGATGTTAGAACATGCCGTTTCTGCATGTACTTATTTCGGTAGAATGGACAAGGCACGATTGATTGCTGCAATGACTGCATTATATCGAAAGCACGAAAACAACATTCCAATCAAATTCCGGCGGGTATTCAATTCTGTAAATCTTGCACCATTGGTTGTAATTGACACCAATCTTCTTCTTGATGCTCTTGTGGCAGAAATTCTTAGGAAAATGGCAATGGAGCGGAATGCATTGATTAATCCCAATTCTTCACTTCGCTTCCACCATATTCTTCGTCATGCACGTTCAGATAATGGGATTCATACATTTATTCCATCGACAGCGAGGAACGAATTCCGTTCTAAAATCACTAGAAACGATACAGGAAAATTCGATCCTAGCCGGGCTTTATCCTTATTTTCAAATAATAATCATCATATCAATTTAGATGCGTACAATGAAGCAATTACTCCAGAGGTTTTGGAGAAAATGTATACACAAATCCTCACATCTTTCCACGATTGGGAACCATCTAATGCATCAGAATTTCTCAAAGAAGTCGAAGATCAACAAGTTGCGGTTGAAAGTTTCATTCAATCCCATAGTGAGATCTATCAACGGGTTACGAATTTTAAGGCTCAAAGAGGTGCAGCAGATAAGAGAAGCGTGTACGCTGGAGAAAGCATCTATCCTGAGAAGGGAGATTTGGATATCATGCGAACAGCCACATATCTTGCAGCCTCATCATATCCAAGCATAGGTTCAGTAATTGTTGCAACACGCGACTCAGATTTCACCTTGCTTGCTAGAGCATTAGAGGAAACGTTGGGTGTAGGAGTAGCCAAGAACGCATCTGAATTAGCTCAGTGGTTGTGATTATGGCTCGAATAGATCAAATTGTATCTGAAGACGATAATCTTCTTTCTATAATTGGAAAAATCCATCCTGAGGCGTCAAAAAACTCTCTTAGAAAAATGATTGATTCTGGTCGAGTTTTGTTAAACGATGAAATTTGTAGAATTGCGAAAACTCAAGTCACATCTGGACAAAAAGTATCCATTATTCCTAAGAAAGAAGGGGACCCTCCTCGACAACTTAGGAGAGAATTAGCACATGATCCAGATGTTATTTACGAAGACAATCGAATCTTGGTTGTGAACAAACCAATGGGACTTTTATCGGTTTCAACAGAATCTGGTAATGAAAAAGATACCATGCATTCTAGAGCCTTTGACTGGGTAAAAGGTCGTGAACGTGGACGTATTTTCATTGTACATCGACTAGATAGAGAGACATCAGGTTGTATGTTATTTGCCAAGGATCCAATCAGCAAAGAGAAACTCCAAACACAATTTTTTGATAGAAGCATCGAGAGGATATACCACGCAATTCTCGAAGGAGAATTACCTGATGATACTGGAGTTTCTCAAGATTGGATTCAGGAAAGTAAGGATTTGAGAGTCCGGATTGTTTCGAATTCTAATGCAAAGGGAGCAAGAGAAGCCATCACTCACTGGAAAGTGGAAAAAGTAGTCAATGGACGGTCATTAGCAGCCCTTTCAATCAAAACTGGTCGAAGAGCCCAAATTCGATTACAGATGAGTGCTTTAGGAGCCCCAGTTTCAGGAGATACAATGCATGGTAATGGTAGGAATTCAGCAGGCAGGCTTTGTCTACACGCCTCTTCTCTTCGGTTCATTCACCCCTCTGGCGAGGAAATGTTTGTTGAATCTCCCCTTCCATCTATCTTTAGAAGAGTCCTAAAAAATGGATGAGAATCATAGAGGATTCAATATTGGTTTTTCATCCATATGGAAGAATGAATATGTTGCCCACCAGGTAATCATGTCTAGACTATTGACAAGGTTTGTCGTTCCAGAATTTTCCTCTCCGTAATCCTTACCAGTAGTATCCATCCAATCTTCCATCTCTTCCAAAGTATCACAGGTTTGATGATAGCACCAATATCCATCTACAAGTCCACCGAATCCAATGGTTGTCGTCCCAATCTCTTGGAAGCTAGCGTGATCAGATCGAGCAGTAGTATCTTCATACACAATTATTTCAGGTCTATCCAACTCTTGCCATGCATCAACCTTCCATGTTTCTTCGGAATGGTTAGTACCGACAAGAATTCCCATTTGTTCTTCAACACCTAGTGCGTCTGCACCAATCCAATTTGCTAAACCGATCATCTCTGCCTGGTCTATATTGTCATGGTTTGCTGACGGTCCGATGTAGACTCGCATTGGCCAAATTTCTTCGTCTTTAGGATAACCATCAGGGTCCACCGTCGGTTGTGGGTCGCATCCAGCATCTCCACCCCCATGTTCATCTCCACAAGGAGCTCCCCCCCCTCCTGGCCAATTTACTCCAGCCATATCTAGATTGATATAATCGACAATTTTGACTTGAGGATTGTCTTCAGTTACATAGTAATCAGTCCAATAAGATGATCCGCGCTTACCCCCTTCTTCACCTGACCAAAAGCAGAACACCATTGTTCGACGAGTGGGAAATTCAGCAAGAGAAGCCGCAGTTTCGAGAACCATGGAAGTCCCCGCTCCATTGTCATAAGCACCTACGCGCGTGCCATAGGTTCGTTCTCCAGTGAGATGCGGGTCATGAAGGCCAGGAACTATTCCAACCCCATTGGCAGGAGGGGCAATATCGAAATGGGCGCCGAAAACCATCCATTCATCAGGATATTCAGTACCCCAAGAATATCCACAAACATTGTATGATTCTGGATTTTGATTTCCGAAAATATCTGTGAATTCGAATCGATGATCCATTACCTCCAATCCAAAAGATTCCAGTTCAAGGTGAAGCCATTGAGCTGCCTCTTCATATGCGAGATTTCCTTGACCAGCCCAACGGTCCCAATATCCAGATCGACCATCCCAACTGACAATATCTGGGGTGTCGTCGGTAAGAAGAGATAGATGATTGTAGACACTTCGGCCAGAAACAACTCCTGTGGAATGAGCACTGCCTTGACTCTTATCGTAAATCGCCATTTCTTGACGCACAACATTGAGTATCTGAGTAGCGACAGGCCCACCATCTTCTGCACTATTGTTTACTGTGTCGAAAGTCGCATTACCTTCTGGTGCCACCCGAACGATTGCATTCCCTCCCCCTCCATCGCCACTGCGTTGTAGCCAAGTTTCCCATGATTCATTCATGTCGCGAATAGGCCAATTTTGTCGCCCTAATTCTCCTATCATTACAAGAGCAAAATCGATACGCGGAGGAGCGAGAATACGCACTTCAGTAGAATCTCCACCATCTAAATCGATAACCGTTGAATTTTGAACCAAACCACTCACTGGATCTTGAATTAGATATGGAATGAATACTGACAAATCATTTTCAGCAGTGAATAGGATATTTTGGAACACGCCAGCCTGTAGATTTTGAATCCCAATAGACAAATCCTCTGAAGATGGACCATTGTTATCGTTACCAAAACAACCAGACAAGGGCGCGAACAACATCAAGACGATGATGAGAATCGGCGCACCGGTTCGAGTAGGCATACCTGTCCGAACCGACAATAGCAGTTCAAATCAACGGTTTTGCGCCTTTTCGATTTTTTTTGTGGATAGATTCACCAATAAATCACCTAATGCATAGAAAGCACCACACAATAATGGGGGATTCCAAGCAGTTAATCCAGTCCAAGGTACATTGGATGCCCACACCCAAGTTCCTAGCCATGTTCCCCACAATTCCATCCCCAAA
>JASLJW010000040.1 GCA_030747885.1 Candidatus Thalassarchaeaceae archaeon | reverse complement strand
GTACCTCACTCCAATTCAAGAGGAATTTGATCCTGAAGGAAGGCAATGGTGGGCTAGGATAGAGGACCAAGTTCGATTTTTCCGCCAACGCCGCCATCGTGCGTTCTGGAATTTTCAAAACGAAGAAAGGTAACATTGAGGTGTAACGGCTACTTCACCGATGCATGAAGCGAGCACTCATACTGGTTTTTCTTGTCTGCTTATCTAGTATGGTACATGCCTCTTCATCGCTGAATTCTCCCGTTGCTGAGAGGGTTGAATCAGGAACCCAAGAGATGGAAATGAGTGGGATGATTGGAGGAATAGCTATTGATATTGGAGCAGGCAATATTAGTAATTCCACAGGTCAAATTGAATCTTCATCGTGGCCACATATTGTAGAAGTATATACTGCAACATGGTGTGCAAACTGTCTAGATAGTGAACATGTAGTGGAAGTTTTGTCCCAGAGCAATCAAGTAGAGCGTTTGCATTATCATAGAGAGTATTCAGAATCCCAGGACCCCTTTGGAACAGAGGTTGGTGATGATCGCTGGATAGAACGCTATGGTCCTGCATCTGTAATTTCGACAGATGGTTTGACACGTACTCCCCCCTCAATTGTATTCAATGGAGAGTGGCTTCATACAGGTACATTGGCAAAAGGGGGCGTCTCTCTAGCAGATGATTACACTCAATCCCTGAGCATGGGTTCAAGTCTTCCTTTGGATGGATTATCTTCATCGCTTGAGTGGGTAGCATCTTCATCGAATAATTCTGAAGGAACAGTTTCTTGGACCATAGGGCCAAATTTAGAAGTGAAACATGTAGATGATTATTGGGAGGAATGTGGAATATTTCCGGGTATGACGCATTATACTCCAGTACTATTTGTTGTCGAAAATGTTGCGAGATTTGAACAAGGAACCAATGGCTTAGAGAATTATAGTCATGTTATTCGGGACATTCACCGTTTGGATACCGACGATAATTCAAATGGTTCAGCATCAATTACTCTTCCTTCTATTTGGGACGGAGCCGATTTCCGTTTAGTTATGGCCTTTGAGTGGTCTACAATTTTTGCAATGGAGGTTGATGATTTATCATGTGGTGATGAAGATGGCTTCTTACCTTCTACTGGCCTAATTTCTATAATTCTAGTTTTCTCGGTTGCATCATTATTCTATAGAAGGAAATAATGTTTCGAATCTTCGGGTTTATCTACCATCGAAGAACAAGAAGAATGTTGGTGATGTCGTGGAGATAACCTTGGAACAAATTCCTAGGGGTCCATTTCCAGACTGGATATTGGAACAAGCAATTCAACAATCGATTGATACAAGACCTAGAACAGAGGGCGGCCCCCCGCGAATTCTCTTTATTCATTCATCTAATTTATCTCGCGATCGTTTTCTAGATACTATTTCTTCTTCAACAGGAATAGTTGATCGAAGTACACACCTAACATTGAATGGTTTGTGTACGAAAATATATGCAGATTTACGTGAACCTCGCATGCTCCCTGATGGCCCATCATTAGAACTTGCAATGCATACTATAATGGAAAAGAAAGCATCAGAATTGGCCTTTCCATTATTGCATCCAATAGAAAATCGAAAATGGCCCATTTCTAAGACTCGGACTTTACTTGGCCTCGAATCTACCCTTAGGAGAAACGATGTTCCAATGGATACTTTGGTAGAACATCTCCAAGGAGTTCATTCTAGTATAGATGAAATCGAAAAAACTCTTTGTGGAGCTCATCCGTCACGTTTCTATTCTCGTTTGATTGAAGGATTGAATGATCAAAATAGGTCGATTTTCACCTTCGACTTGGCAGACGGCATCATCTTTCTGAATCATTCTCCATCTCTAGATCCCATCCATGAAAAAATATTGAAATGTATTTCATCTAGAATTCCAATACACCAACTTTGCTATTCGGGATCCCATCGTTTGGGATTCCATGGGATGTTAATCGAGGACATACATCCAGTTCGTACATCTAATGACTTACCAGAATGGATTCCTCCGCATAATCCAGTAAAGAATGAGACTCAACCTAATGTTCATCGCATTCATATTCGAGAATCATCATCCGCTCCTAGGGTAACTGCGAGGATAATCAAAAGATATTTGGAATCAGGTGAAAGCGATATTATTCTTGTTCATCCTTTAGCGAACAATCTTCCTACAGAATGGAAAATTGAATTATCCTCACTAGGGATTCCAGTTTCTCAAGAAAAATCTCCTCTCAGAACTAGCCCAATTGTTCATTGGATTTCATCAGCAATCAACATCTCACATTCTGAAGAGTGTTTTTCTCTCGAATCTCTTCTTTCTTTTGCAGTTCAGAGAACCGTCCGTCTTTTCCAATCTGAAAACATTCCACTTCATCCATCAGATTCACGAATTCTTCCAATTCCTAATCGTGAAGTTTTGGAATCTTTAGCTAGAGATCGTCGTTTGATTGGTGGAAAAGGAGTTCTTTCTGATTGGCTTAGGGCATTTTCCTCTGATTCATCTGAATCTCGCACCCCGATTGCCCATGAGCAGACACAATGGTGGTTCCTATGTACACTGGGTGCTCTTTCTCCTATTTTGAATCCCAAAGATGCAGCACTTCTCAAAGAAGAATCATATCGAAAAGGATGTTTTACGGGTTCAGAACTACCATTTGAGATATTGGAATGCTCTCCTGATGCATGGTTGAATCATCTAATTTCTATGTTGAATATTGAAGAATTATCAAAACATTTTGATGGTCAAAGAGAAGATGGGCTGGTCGGTTTACAGATATTGATGGATGAGATTTCTAAATTGCGAATATACGAGGAATCGATGGGCTTAGCTAGCCCAGATAATCCTAAATCATGGTGCAATCAAATTCAATCAATCATTGATGCTGGATTAATGCCAGAAATATCATCACCTCATTCAACAGTCTTGGTAAAAACACCAGATGATCTTCTCGGATGTAGAGCAAATCGGGTGATTGTTGTTGAGCCTACTGCCAAAGCATGGGACCTTCGCGTTACTATTCCTCCGTTATTGCACGAGGAAGAAAGGCAGAGATTAGGAATTCTAAGACCAGACGGCCCAATTCGCCATGCACGTCATTTGTTACAATCAATTTTCTATTCAGGTGAAGAGGTAGTAATTGTGGATCCAACAGTTTTGGACGAGGCAACTCCCCCAGTTGCTCCTTATGTTGAACATTGGAGAGAAACATCAGAATTGGAGGCACTTCCATCTTTTCTCACTGAGGGGGATTTCTCTGCAACATCAGGGTGGTCTAGAGTTGATTTTGGCAATACATCGTTGGTTGTTGCAGAAGATCGAACAGTGATGCCATACTCTGATGGGTTATCCACGGTTGTTATTGAGAATTCACATGGGGTTTCTTGGAGAAGTAAAAGATCCTCGGAAGGAAACTTGCTACTTCAACGACATCAAACAACAACACAACCACTTTCCTATTCATCCCCTCTTGTAACAATGGAATCAGATTTGTTTTCAGATCGGCTTCAAAGACAACCATCTCTCATTACAGGACCAAATGCATATCATTCAGATGAAGTTCGCGATTTTGTAGTTAGTACCAAACCATTGACGATGATTCCTGGCAAAAAACATCTTCGCGATATTCCTAGGCCAGTTGAGAATCCTACATGGCCTGTAATTGGAGGAAAATGGAATGAAAAGGAAACTATGTCAATTGACCCTAGACCCATCCTTCCGAAAGAAATAGACATCGAATCTTTCGACAAAAGACATGGATATTCTACAGGAGAAGAATGGAAAGTGCCAGATGTTTGGTCAGCATCTAGGCTGAATTCATGGATAGATTGTGGAAGGAAGGGTTGGCTTAGTCAAGCATTGTTTGCCGGGGCCGATGATATGCCTGATGAAGAACTCGACAGTCGAACCCGTGGTGTTTTGATTCACGAAGTATTCGAAGGAATGGTCGAAAATTCACTTGGAATGACTAGATCTGTAGAACGAACCACGTTTGAACCTAGATCAATTGCAACAAGTGGAACTAATCCAAAGGCATTGATGACCAAAATGGCAGAATTGCTTGATTTGCATGCGCCTTGGCTTTCTAGGTCAGACGTGGTCACTGATGAGAGATTGAGAGATTTGGTTGGGATGGATGATGAATCTTGGAGATCTTGGTTAGCAAAACGTCCTGAAATTGAACCTTCAGGTAGGTTTGCTCAAATTATTTCAGCTGAATATGACATTCCAGATTCAGTTCCAATTTGTATGGAGTACAAAATCGGAAAAGATCGAGGACAGGGAGAAGGGACAATCATCGGTAAAGACAAATCAGGTCATGATGTAAAGGTCAAGGGGTACATCGATCGTATAGATTTGGTTCCTATTGGAGAAAAGGGGGAATTAATCGATGAATCAGGTTCAGATGAACCTGCTCCCTTGATTCCAAATAATCAATGGAAGCCGAAGCGGTTGGTATTGATTAGAGATATGAAAACAGCATCGAAAGATCGTGGTGCAGATAAACACCACAATGGATTGTTGGAAGATGTTCAATTAGCCATCTATGCCAGAGCATGGGAGATCGAACATCCTGGCGATTTGGTCATTGGTGTTGGAATTTCAGACATTGGCTTAGAAACAGTTCATCATATTGAATTAGATTCTGAATGGGTAGACTGTCTCGAGGGATTAGAAATTGGAGAACGTACTGATGTGTTAACAGGACTCTTTAAGCCATTATCTAGCGAATCTAACTTACCAACACAACCTGGTTTTAGAGGTTGGATGCAGCATCGATTGGATGCAGTATTTCGTGCAGTATATGCTGCTAGAAATCGCAAAGTTATCCCGAATCCTACTCGCCTTTGTTCATATTGTCCAGTATCGGACATTTGCGGACTTTCTGAAATCGGAGGTGAAGGACAGTGGGGTTGAATCATGCTCAACGTCTTGCATTGAATCTTGACTCTCATCTTGTCTTAGATGCGGGCGCGGGAACTGGTAAGACTAAGACGATAGTCGATCGTGTAATTGAGCACTATCTAACACCCGTACAGAGGGCATCCATGCTTCTCCCTCGTCCATCTCGACCAGGTCGTCTTGCAGGGGGAATGATTGTTGATGGAAATGCCCATCGAGTTGATCTAAACGAATGGGGGGGATTACTACCTACTGAGGTCATCGTACTCACATTTACGAATGCAGCAGCCGAAGAACTCAAGCACAGAATTAGAATTTCTCTTGGTGAATTAAGAGAAGGAACTACTTCAGGGGATGATGATGATGGTGCAGATTCAAGAATTTCTTCTCAAGGTCTTCCTGACCAGTTTAGAATGCTACTAGAAGATGCTCCAATAGGTACAATTGATTCATTTTTTACAAGGTTAGTTGCCCCCCATCGATCTCTATTAGGCATCGATGTTACTGATGAGCAAGTTTCCGAATCCCAGAGGGTTTCATTGGAGATGTTAGCCGTAAACACAGCATGGCGACTTCCATCTAATCCATCGAGACTTGGAGAGGCATCTGATGCAGGAGTTCCATCAGAAATCTTGGATCGCTTTTTCTTGGCTCGAAGAAGGGTTTCACAAACTGTGGGATCTACTTCGACATGTCGAAAAATTTTGAGTGGAATGTTGAGTAGATCTGTGTTTTTGGAAGGTGCAGCAGAAGAATTGTATGACTCATCAATAGATGAAATTTCACCAGAAAAGATACGAACGGAAGTAACAGCTTGGCTTGATCAAGATCGAATTTTCCAGGTGTTGGAAAACCTTCAGAGTCCCTTAGTAGATTGGCTTGGAATGATTAGTGATGCTGGTGCAATGGAAAATACAAATTCAGGTACTCGACTAGCAGCATTAGACGACATTCTATCATTGCCTCCCCCTCCAGATTCTTGGTCAGCATTATTACGAATTTTTCATCTTTTCAGAATTATTTCTGCACAAACCGGCTCTAGATCAGATGGAGGCAATGGATTAACAAAAAAATCTCCCCCTATTTTCCCTCGTGGATATTTGCCTGCGAATTCAAATGAATGGGAAAGAGGGCATACTGGATATGCAGAAATCAAAGAAAGTCTCAATCAAATCGCGACAACAGCGAAGGAAGTTTGGTCCAATCCAAATCATCTTTTCGAGAGGAAGATGGCATTCATCGTGGGTATGTTAGATGATACAATTCCAACACATATGCCTCAAAATTATCCTATCCGTCCCCAAATGATTGAGATTCCAACTACTTATTCTGGTCGCGAAATTACTGATGGCCGTCGATTTGATCTGAATCAAGAAGCAATTATGTTGAATGATTTATGGATTGTTCATCAAGCAACATTGGGCATTCTTCGTCAACTTAAATCTACAAGGGGGTTACATGATTTTGAGGATATTTCTGAATTAGCTGGAGATTTACTTTTATCACGATGCCCAGAGATTTGTCGTACATTTTATTCTGGACCAATAATTGAATCTTTGAACGGAATCGATATCCTTCGACCATGGTCTGACGATCATTTGAATCGTACTCTGAGTCTTGCTCAAGAAGCTCTTGTAGATCCTACATCATTAGGATATGCAAACTCATCAGAGGCTGAAAAAGCGTTAGTGGATTTACTCGGTAGAATTGACCTTTTGAAACGAATACGTCGCAGGTATCTTGCGATGATTCTTGATGAGGCTCAAGACATCAACCCTCGACAATGGCGTCTTCTTTCGAGATTGTGGGGCCCTCGACTTCGAGAAGATCATGATTCGGTTGCAGAACAGAATTTGGAATGGGAACCCACAATTTGCTATGTTGGAGATATCAAACAAAGTATCTACTTGTTTAGGCAAGCCCAGGTTTCGACTTTCCATCGTTTCGCAGGGCATTTACGAAGAATAAACGATCAAGAACTTGAAACATTAGACATTTTCAAGGAACCCAATCCCCTTCGTACAAAAGAATGGAGTCGTGACCCTCGGGCTTTGCATGATACATTTGTTCGTGCATCGATGCATACATCTGGACATCGATCATCATTGAATCCGGAGGTTAGATTTGATGTAAGTGACGATATTCATCAGATTTCTACTGATGAAATATCACTTAGAAGTTCAGGTCATGTAAGATTGTCAATCAATTATCGTACATCCGGAGGTTTACTTCGAGTCATGGATCGTTGGTGGAAGGACGTATTTCACCCCCGCCATCGTTCATTTTCAGCTGCTGATTGGTATGCAACTGAACAAGAGTTGAATCCATGCACTGAGAAAGCAGAAGATCCTGGAATTCTTGAATGGTTACTTCCTATTGGACCTACTGGGGCTAATGCAGTTCCCGTTGATCCGATTCAACCAATAGATCCATTCATCCATGGAGAAGGCGATAGAAAACAGTTGGAATCTACATTAATTGTTGAACGAATTAGAGCATTAATTGATGGTTCAGATTGTAAAATCCGAACCGCGTCCGGAGAACATCATTACATCGAGGAAGAAGCACCTGTTGATCCAAGTGACATCATGGTGCTTCTTCCTAGTCGTAAACATCGAGATTCAATTCTCAGTGGATTGAATGCATTGGGGATTCCAGTTCAAGCTGATAAGGAGGGGGCTCTATTTTCGCGCCCGTCTGTTAGACCATTACTGGGGCTTGTTCAACTATGTGCACGCCCTCATCATCGACATCATGCGGCGTGGGTGGCAAGATCGGTTTTGATTGGTCTAGATGATGATGAATTGGATCGATATATACGAGGTTCTTCTTCAGAAACTAACTTGATTCAAAGATTGGCTGGTTTCGCCCATACTAAACAACAAGCTGCACTGATACAAGGTTGGGAACGTAGAGCAAATTCAGGTCGAATTGTTGAATTATTGAATTGGACTTTGGATCATAGTGATCTTCTACTTGCTCACCCCATGGCTTCAGATAGAATAGATGCAGAGAAATTTGTTGAATTTATTCGATTCACATTAGAGGAAAGTGGAGGTGACCCAGTCCTTCTCGCAGATCGTCTTGCAAGAATTGAACGTGATGGAGATGGCGCTTTTGCAAAAGACATGTCTCCTTCTGGTGGTGTTCGAGTAATGACGATCCACAAATCAAAAGGTCTGCAATCCAAGGTTGTTATTCTGGCAGATATTTTTGGTCACTCTCAGACCAAACTCATCCATGAGAATCAAGCACGTTTGATTGTGACTCCACAGATGTTTGGAGTTCATCCAAAACCATGGCTAAATCAATCAGATCCAATATCCTCGGTATGGAATTACATCAAAATTCTTCATGAATCTCAGGTTCAAGCAGAAGCCCGACGATTATTGTATGTCGCTGCTACAAGAGCTGAGGAACGATTGATAATTTCAGGATCTCCAAGTGGGGCTTTATTTGGTGATTCAGGAATTGAATTAGAAATAGAACAGGGGTCCACTCCATCTTTTGGCTCAATGTTGTTGGAGTCAATGAGGCAATCTTCTACTTTGAGTGGGGTGGATTCTCCATGGTTGATGGGTGACGAAAATCTTGGAACAGAATTGATTGATACCCCTCGAAAATATGACCTTACAATTGATCCAATATCAGTGGCAATGAATTGTGGTTTAGGAATAAATGATGGTATCGGGATTCGGATTTATCATTCACCTGAATGTTTTGAAGAAAGAACAGTTGCTAAGACCGTATTTAGATCAATGATTGATCTTAGTGAAACACTATCAGATATTGAAAAGAATGTTCCAACTCAATCCCCACCTAACCCACGTCAAATTGTCTTACGATCTAATATTACACCGAGTAGTATCGACATTGCTCAAACATGCATGCGCCAATATTGGTTGGAGAGGAAAATTGGATTAAAAGAAGGCATCAATTTACTTGATTCCAAATCAGAAGTCGAACATGAAATCCTTCCACCTCCTAATGTAATTGGAACTATTGTTCATCGATTAGTGGAAATTGGAGTCCCTAGTCCAAAAAGATCCCCAGATGCCCTGCCTTTACCCATTGAATGGACAAATGATACTGAATCTAGTTGGAAGGGTTCTTCATTGAAAACGTCAATGAGTGAAGTCTTTGAAGAATATCTGCCATCAGGAATTGATCGGGATCAAACTCGGAAATTAGTTGAATCAATGATTTCAATTCTTGACACATCTATTTTTGGCCAATTTTTGAATGAAGGCGTAGGAGAAATGGGGCAATTAGATGGTGTGCGAACTGAGATGCCATTTGGCATGGAATTAGAAGTCGAAGGGTCACCTCTTGAGCTTTTTACTGATACCCCGCGAGGAAAACACATTCATTCAATTTCAGAGAAGAAAATCGCCCGTTTCAGTGGTCTAATTGATCTTGTAGTAGCGTTTCAAAATCCCGAAAAAGAACCGAGCCTTCTTCCGGTTGATCTCAAAACAGAGGATGCTAGAATATTATTGAGTTCGATGGAAAAAGTCGATGGCACACTTCTAGAACCAGTATCTGATGAAGAGATATCTGAAGCGGAGAAGGCAATTCTCATGAAACACCGCCATCAACTTTTCATCTATCATTATGCATTAGAGCGTCAAGAAGCAAATCGTGCCAGTAATGGAATGCAAAGAAGGATTGTGGAATTCCCTGCAATTTGGGTGGGAGTTTCTGGTAGATTAATCCAGATGAGTGATGAAATAATGTCTTTAGCAGAATCTGAGTTGCATCCTTTGTTGAGTGAAATGATTGCTATTGATTACGGAGTTAAATGCGACTCAAATTCATTTATTTGTTCAGAGGTGGGACACCATCAATGTCATTTCTAATTGATATGGATAGTAATTTACTGACGATAAGAAGAATTACTAGACCTACTATTGTTGTTCCATGGAATGGTACAATTTTTCCTCTCTAATTTTTGGTATTTTGTTTTGGATTTATGGAGTTTATTGCATGATTAAAGGCGGTACTCATGCCAAGGGGAAAGGTTGGGTTTCAAAGTACACAAATCCCATTACTTACCGTATAAATCAAACGATTTACTTCTTTCTTGGATTTTTCACTTTTGTTTCATTTTTCATATTTGATAGATGAAGAGAATCGGAATACTCAATGTGCTAATTTGCTTGAGTTGATTTCATGGACGAATCTAAAGTAGACTCGATGCTGAATCATATTCGGAAAAATTGGGCTGAATCTGTACTCCCATCTTTATGTGATTTTATTCGAATTCCTGCTCAATCCCCTGGCTTTGATCCTGACTGGGAAGAGAGGGGCGAGTTAGATCAAGCGGTGGAATTGTTTCGAACTTGGTTAGATTCTCTTGGTATTGAAGACATGACCCATACCGTCCATCGCCTTCCTGGGAGAACTCCAGTGTTGCTCGTGGATGTGCCAGGAACTGGTTCTGGTGATGTTTTGTTATACAGTCATTTAGACAAACAACCCCCAGTTACTGAACTGTGGTCAGAAGGAAAACATCCGTTTGAACCAGTCTTTGAAGGCCCCTATCTCTTTGGAAGAGGGAGTGTAGATGACGGATATGGAGG
>JASLJW010000039.1 GCA_030747885.1 Candidatus Thalassarchaeaceae archaeon | reverse complement strand
GGGATAGTTGTTCCATCTCCTTCTAGAGCACTAATAATGAATACTGGTGAACCTCTACTAAATCTAGAGGAAAGGGCGTTGGTAACTGCCTGCAATGGCATTGCCCCCTTGGGTGCTACACCTGCAAGACTACTCAAGATTTTGAAATACTGCTTATCCCCAGTATCTGGGGGAAGAAATGAGAGACGGTCGTCGTAAACGGCCAATGCAACACTATCTCGTCGCTTGATAAAATAAGATGCTAGGGATGCTGCTGCAACAGTTCCTACTTCTAATGGATTCTTCAGTACAGTACCTATCCGACTGATATCGCGACTATCTACTAGAATGAACACATCCGTTACTGCATCTCGACATTTCTCATTGACAATTAGTTGGCCTGTTCGAGCATATGCCTTCCAATTGATAATTTTGAATGGATCTCCGGGGACATATTCTCGAAGACTGAAAAATTCAGTACCTGGGCCAGGGGTGCGCAAGGTCGTTGCTCCAGTATACATCTTGGGCGTTCTACTTCGAACCATCGCCTCTTCAATCGCACGAACCTGTGGGAATACAATCAAATCAGAGCGATGATCAACATACATCTCTTGTGAGAATAAATTGAATGAATCGCGATACCTAATGGATATAGGGCCAATGGAATAATGCCCTCTTAATGGACATCGTAAAACATACCTCACACGAGTAGTCTCTCCTGGACCAAGATTTACCCTCATGTAATTCAAGCCACTACGCAACTTCATCTCATGTGGTACGTTGTCGTAAATTTCCAACTGCTGAGTCCTTCGCCAGGATGGATTTGTAATCTCCAACTCAACATACAAATCATCTCCCTTGTACAAATTATCTGCACTTAATGTTCGAACTACCTGCACATCTCCATGACCAGTAATCCATGAATTAACTGAAAGGAAGGCAACGAAAGCAACACCAAATACCATCATCTGGAAATTAGACATCATCATGCCAACCAATACTAGAGCTACCCCTCCAGCACCAAGAATTGATGCCTTCCTAGTCCACATTTAGCGTCGCCCCCATGTCTTGACTCGTTTGATCACGGCAATTATTTCCTCCATGGAATAACGCCTATCTTCGAAAATAAATTTGACCAATACAGGATCATTTACCATCTTCTGAAGATCTCTAGCAGGCAGCGCATCGAATTCCTCACGAGTTAATGAATTGACATTTCTTACTCTGGTTAGAAGAATCTGCTTGATTTTATTCGCCCTACCATAGTACTCGTATCTTCTCGAATCACCATATCCATAGTAGATGATGCTGAATACGTGCCTCCATGGTTCTGGATCTAACTTCTTGATGATGATGAATTCAAAGAGAATGAAAAGACCAAGGAACATCAACAACATAGCCATCCAATCATTTGTAAAATAAATGAGAATGTAATAGAGAAGATTGTATGTATCTCCCATGAAACTAGGTTGTTGGTGCCTACTTTCATCAAAAATAACCTGTGCATCTGGTGAAACTGTACCATTTCCATCGTTAGACATCAACGCCTCAGCAATCAAATCTAGAGCCCAACGACGGTTGTCATTGGGATCTATTGTTTTGTTAAATATCCCATAAGCACCTTCGTTTGTTCCTTCAGTGTCGTAGACTGAATTGACTAGTAAACTCCCATCTGTAACAAAATAAGCTCGGCCAGAATCAGAATTATCACAATTCCTAGAACGGCAGTACTTCACATACATTGCGAAAGGGCCTTGTTCATCTGCTCCAACATCACTACCGCTGAAACCTACTGTTAATTCACCATCATCATTGGTATCGAGATAGGCATCCTGAGTTGAAAATCCAATTGCATAGAGATTCTTGTCCTCATCACCAGCACTTTCCTTATCGAAAGCACTCGGTTGATTCAACAACAAATCATATCCAGGATCTGTGTTGTAAATAGCTGAAACAGAGTCCCAGCGATGAGAACAAAGAGAAAGAGTAGATGGGTTGGGAGTGCTGGAAAGTCCTACTTGAGAATTTTCAGGTTGTTCATCGATAAAATCTGGAATCCCATCTAAATCTGCATCTGCAAGACAAGGGTTGGTATTCGTTCTCGATGTAGATGATGCCGCAGTATAATTGAAACCATTAGTAATATTCATCCATACATAATTGAAATCAAGATCGGGATCCCAAGACTGAGTGTCGTACAATTGATGCCCACTATAACCCAAACCAAATTCTGCTGCTAGACCCTGAGCATATCCAAAGTCGTCGAGAACTACGATTGTGCCTCCTCGTTCTACAAATTTACGTATTGCCTCGATTTCAGAAGTAGAATAACCCAATCCTTCTACCAATTGAATAACACTACTATCTCCACTAAATCTTGGAAGTGATATTGTGTCTCTTTCAATTCCTGAAACAACAAACACCGTATCGCTTGGAGATTGTATTTCTTCTAACAAAAGAGGGCTGCTAACAATACTTGTTGTAGTTATTCCTTGATTGTTGATGTCTTCTTTGAATGAACTCATGTCATTCCAATCAGTACCATAGGCACTTTGGTGGACCTCTGAACGTTCAATATATGTCCCTGCCACTGTGGTAAAAAGAAGGCCTAAAGTCAAGTAAAATAAAGACAAAGCAACCATTCTTTTTCCTGAGGGTGAACGTAGCCAATTTCCAACAACTGAAACGCTGGGTACCGCCATAAGTTACACCCTCCATAGACTGGAGCAATGTTCAGACGCGCATACGAGCCTTAAGACGCTTGTGCGCACACGTATAGTGATGATTCATCGATGAAGATGAATTGCAGTAGATATCTCTCGAACTTCATCTATAGGCAATGAAATCAATCCAGATTCAGACGGCCAAGGTAATTGAGAGGGGTCTAAATTACTTGCAATTCGTACCATTACAAAGGTCACACTTCCAGTGCGTGTATCAATTATTAGGTCCGCAACATGGCCTAAAACATCGCCATTACGATCCCTAACTTCCCTAGAAAGTAATTCACGAGTAAATGTGGCTGGCATATCACACCTCAAACTGATTCTATACCTCGGAGGCCATCGTTGTTACGGCGAATTGAATCTAAACCACTGGTTAACAAATCTTGTAATTTCTCATAATATTGCATCATATCAGGAGTTACAGTAGGTCGAACTCTGTTTATTGCCTCGTCGAAATGCTTCGAGGAAATTGTCTTCCTTCCTGCCCTCATCGCAATTAAAGCGGCCTCTCTACAAATTGCCTCTATATCTGCTCCAGTATATCCATTCAATGATTTGGCAAAGGACATCAAATCAAATTTGCCTAAAGGCATCTCTGCTGTGTGAATCTTCAAAATTTCCTTGATTGATGATTCGTCTGGAGGAGGGACGTGAAGAACTCGTTCAAATCTTCCTGACCTAAGCAATGCTGGATCAATCATCTCTGGCCTGTTAGTAGCTGCAATTACAATGACTCCTTCAAGAGCCTCAACTCCATCCATGGATGAAAGTAATTGATTGACTACGCGATTCATTACATCGCTACCTTCTCCTCTATTCTCAACTCTAGCTCCTGCAATTGATTCAAACTCATCAAGGAAAATGATGCTTGGTGCAGCTTGCTTGGCCTTCTTGAAAACCTCTCGGATACCTCGCTCTGATTCTCCTACCCATTTAGAAATCATCTCTGGTCCTTTTACAGAAATAAAGTTGGCCTTGGCTTCATTAGCAATTGCTTTTGCAATAAGTGTCTTACCAGTACCAGGTGCACCAAAGAGAACTACTCCTCTCGGAGGTTTTACTCCAAAGTGGGAGAATAATTCAGGTTGTGTCAAAGGCCATTCTATACTCTCCTTGAGTCGATCTTTGATCTCTTGAAGACCTCCAACTTGGTCCCATCCAACCTCTGGAATTTCAACATAAATCTCTCTTAATGCACTAGGTTCGATATCCTTAATCGCATCACGGAAATCCACCATCTTAACTTCCATCTTCTCTAGAACTTCAGTTGGAATCTCTTCTTCATCAAGGTCAATCTCAGGTAGGTATCGACGCAGTGCCTTCATAGCAGCCTCACGAACTAATGCGTTAATATCTGCTCCAACAAAACCATACGAATTCTCAAGAACCCATTCAATTTCAAAATCATCACTAATGGGCATTCCACGAGTATGAATATCAACAATCTCACGTCTCCCTTCTTTGTCTGGAACTCCGATTTCTAATTCCCTATCGAAACGTCCCGGTCTCCTCAAAGCTTGATCAATCGCATCTCGACGATTGGTGGCCCCAATTACAATTACATTATCTCGTCCATGCATGCCGTCCATCAATGTCAAGAGTTGTGCAACTACTCGGCGTTCAACTTCACCTGTCACATCTTCACGTTTAGGGGCGATACTATCGAGTTCATCAATGAAAATAATTGCTGGAGCATTCTGAGTAGCCTCATCAAATATCTCCCGCAATGCTTTCTCAGATTCACCATAATATTTGGAAATAATTTCAGGTCCATTGATGGAAGAAAAATGTGCATTCGTCTCCGATGCGACTGCTTTTGCAATCATCGTTTTTCCAGTTCCAGGTGGCCCATGAAGTAATACTCCCTTAGGAGGATCGATACCTAAGCGACGGAACAATATTGGATGCTTTAGAGGAAGTTCAATCATCTCTCGAACCTTCTGTAATTGGTTTCCTAAACCTCCAATATCTTCGTATGCAATAGATTGGGTTGTAGCATCCTCTTCTTCATCAAAGACTTCCTCTTTGATGACTATCTCAGTCTCTGGAGCAACTTGGACAATGCCCTTTGGTTTTGTCGAAACAATGGCAAAAGGTAATGCTTCAGCAAACAATGTCATCCCTGGAATGAAAATTCGATCTCCTGCTACCACTGGCCTCTTGTTCAAGCCTCTTCGAGCAAAACCCTCAATTCCTGGGCCAAACCTAACCTTCTGTTGTTTTGCCATGACTGGTGAAAGAGTCAAACGTTCACATTTCTTTACATCTACTTTTCGAATATCTACTCGATCACCTAGACTTACTCCAGCATTTTTACGAATAATACCATCAACTCGAATTACGCCTAAATTGGCATCTTCTGGCCTACATCGCCAAACAACGGCAGCTGTTTTGCTCTCACCAGAAATTTCGATAATGTCTCCTGGCTTCAAATCCAATTCATTGTTGAATGGAACTCTGGCACGTCCATGGCCCACATCGCTAGGAATTGCTTTCGCAACACGTAAGGTAACTGAATCTCCGTCGTCCGCCATCTTTGCACCCGAGTTGATTCTCTGTTGTTTTCGGGGTTATTAAAGGACTCAGAAAACTCAATTGATGTTTCGCCACATTGAAGGATTAATCCCTGTTGCCCACACTCATGGCCCATGTACTATCTGCTGGTTTTGAAGCAATGGAAGCAAACAATCCTAATGGATCCCCCAAGATTCGAGGATACAATATCATCAACGGTAATCTAAGTTTAGCATCTGATGGAAATACATTCGTTTCAAACAATCCTGCGATTCTTTCTGATGAAATTGGAGAATTCCCCCTCTCCACTAAAGAAGATGTTCATGCCGCTCTTGCTGCGGCTAGAGAAGCATTTCCAAAATGGGCATCTACTCCAGCACCAACTAGAGGTCAAATTATTGGGAATATGGGTCGACTGCTAATGGATCATAAAGAAGAATTGGTTAGATTACAGGCTCGAGAAATTGGAAAAACCCTGAAAGAATGTGGGGGAGAGGTGCAAGAAGCAATTGATACATGTCTGTTCTTCCAATCAGAGGGAAGAAGGCTATACGGACAAACTGTAAATTCAGAATTACCAGATAAGGAACTGTTCACCTATAGGAGACCATTGGGTGTTTGTGGAATCATTAATGCATGTAATTTCCCTTCAGCGGTTCCTTTTTGGAAAATGATTCCTGCCATAATGTGTGGAAATACTTGTGTTTGGAAGTCACCTCAAGATTCTCCATTGTTGTCATTTGCACTTGCTCGTATAATGCATGAAGCGGGACTTCCTAACGGAGTAATCAATCTAATTCATGGAAAGGGGAGTGGAGCCGGTCAACATCTTGTCGATGCTGTAGATCTCGGAATGGTAGACAAAATTTCCTTTACTGGAAGCACAGCTGTTGGAAAAATGATAGGAGAGGTATGTGGACGCAATCTTGTATCAGCAAGCCTAGAACTAGGAGGGAAAAACCCACTAGTCATCATGCCATCTGCAAACCTAGAAAATGCAGTAGAAGGTGCTTACTGGGCTGGTTTTGGAACTGCAGGACAAAGATGTACTAGCCTAGGTAACCTAATTATTCACGAGGATATTTACGATGAATTCGTTGAACTCTTCATGTCAAAGGTAAAATCAACCACAATCGGTAATTCAATGCACTATGATGGAGTTCTTTACGGTTCCATGCTTTCTGAAAAATATGCAACTGACTTCCTAAAGGGAGTAGAAATGTGTGAGGCAAGTGGAGCAACTAAGATTTGGGGCAGTGGCCGTATTACCAAGGACAACAAACCAGAGAATTTCTTAGGAGATTCTAGCGATGGAGTATTCATGTGGCCTCATGTTTTTGTTGACGTTACAGAAGATATGGAATGTTTTCATGAAGAAATATTTGGTCCACTAGTTACCATCGTAAAAGCAAAGGATTTTGATCACGCACTACATTTAGCGAATGCTTCTCCATATGGTTTGTCTTCTGCAATATACACCAATGATAGATTGGAAGCATATCGATACAAAACAGGTATCAAGGCTGGAATGACGGGAATTAATAATTCAACTACAGGAGCCGAAGCTCATCTTCCATTTGGAGGAGTAAAGGGTTCAGGAAATGGAACTAGAGAGTCTGGAATTTGGGTTATAGAAGCCTACTCATATTGGCATGCAGTTAATGATGAACTGAGTGGAAAATTACAGTTAGCACAAATGGACGTTGATGAAATTGAAATCGAAGAGGCCGAAGCCGACTATGCTTCGCTAGCATAATTCTCTTTGAAGAAAAGCAATTGCTTATCACCTCTCTCTACTCCCTTTGGCTAAGGGATGCCATATGGGTGAACCACTCAAGCTTCCTATGAAAAAGGGTCTAGGGCAAACCGATCGAACGGATGGTTGGTGGAAAGGACCTACCGCAATGGCTGCATATCTAGGATTCATGCTTGCTTATGCTACGTGGCGCGGCTTCATGGAAGCAGATTTTTGGATATTTTCGGAGTTTGGATTATCGGGTGGTGTTGGACATGATAATGGAACTATGTCCATAGAAAATAATGGAAATCACGTACTGAGTCCGCTTTTCAGCCCACTAATTATTCCTGGGGAAAACTCTTGGGTTCCTACTCAGTTACAATGGATGAGTCCTGCGATGTTTATTCTTATCTTCCCAGCAGGATTTAGAGGCACATGTTATTACTATCGAAAGGCCTACTACCGCGCATTTTTCCAACAACCCACTGGATGTGCGGTTTCAAAGCCATGGAATGAATATGCTGGAGAAACCAAACTACTGGTAATTCAAAATCTTCATCGATACTTTATGTATGCAGCCCTTGCTTATTTGCCAATACTAACATATGATGTTTGGTTGTCAATAAATTTCCATTCTGTTGATTCACATACATATGGCGTAACTATAGGTTCCATTGTACTAATGCTAAATGTTCTACTTTTGTCTGGATATACATTAGGATGTCATGCATTTAGACATGTGATTGGAGGAGGTTCTAATGATTGGACTTCAACTAGGTGGAAACGTTTTCAACATAAACTTTGGATTTTCTCTACTAAATTAAACGAACATCACAAAGATTGGGCATTGTATAGTTTGTTTTGGGTGATGTTCGCTGATTTTTACATTTGGGCATGTACTGATTCGATGTTTGGATGGAATGACGTAGTCTTATTCGGAGGGTTTTGAATGGCAGATTATGAAACCCACGAGCATGATGTGGTAGTAATTGGAGCAGGAGGAGCTGGTCTTCGTGCTGCAATCGAAGCAAGCGCTTCGGGTGCCAATGTTGCCATGATTTGCAAATCAATGTTAGGAAAAGCACACACTGTAATGGCAGAAGGGGGTGCTGCTGCTGCATTAGCTAACAAGGATCACCGCGATTCTTGGCAGACTCACTTTAGAGACACAATGAAGGGTGGAAAATATCTTGGTGATTGGAGAATGGCACAAATCCATGCACAACAAGCACCTGATCGGATTAGGGAATTAGAGCAATGGGGGGCTGTCTTCGATAGAACGCCGAAGGGACTCACCAGTCAACGTAACTTCGGGGGGCATACATATCCAAGATTGGCACACATAGGGGATGCTACTGGACTTGAACTCATTCGAACTCTTCAACAAAAAGGCATACACACTGGAATGGAAGTGTTCATGGAATTCACAGTTCGAAGACTCTTCAAAACTAATGGGAGAATTAGTGGTTGTTTTGCATATAATCGAACTGATGGATCCCTTCATTTATTCAAAGCCAAGACCATAGTTCTCGCAACTGGGGGAATTACTCGTTGTTGGGAAGTTTGCTCAGGGTCATGGGAATACACAGGAGAAGGACATGCACTTGCCTATTGGGCCGGAGCCGAGATGGGAGATATGGAATTTGTACAATTTCACCCAACAGGAATGATCTGGCCACCTTCAGTAAAAGGAATTCTTGTGACTGAGGGTGTGCGTGGAGAAGGGGGTATGCTCACCAATTCTGAAGGTAACAGATTCATGTTTGATTATGTTCCAGAAATGTATCGTGATGAATTTGCAGATACTGAAGAAGAGGCGCTAGCATGGGTCGATGAAGTAGTTTCAGGAAAATTGGCAACAAAAAGAAGACCGCCTGAACTACTCACTCGAGATGTTGTTGCTAAGGCAATCAATAGTGAAAGAAAGGCAGGACGGGCTTCTGAACATGGTGGGGCCTATCTGAATATCTCTTGGAGAGATCCTGAAGAAGTCAAGAAAAAACTTCCTGGCATGTATCATCAATTCATGGAGCTTGCAGCGGTTGATATCACCAAACAACCAATGGAAGTAGGGCCAACTGCACACTATGTAATGGGGGGAGTAAAAGTTGACCCATATACTCAGGAAACAACAATTCCAGGCCTCTTTGCTGCAGGGGAAGCAGCTACTGGATTACATGGTGCAAATCGGCTAGGTGGAAACTCCCTTTCAGATCTCATTGTTTTTGGTATGATTGCTGGGGAACAAGCATCGATAGCAGCAGAAAAAATCGAATCATTCTCTGAAATTGATGAATCTGAAATTGAAGAAGTAATTGCTGAAACTCTTGAACCACTTAACCGTACAGAAGGAGAAAATCCTGCTAAAGTGGTAGAGGATTTACGAGAAATGATGCAAAATAAAGTTGGAATTATCCGAACAAAAAATCTACTTGAAGAAGCATTAGTCGATTTGGATGAACTCGAAAAAAGATCTAACAAAACCACTTCTGGAGGAGGGAGAATCTACAATCCAGGTTGGCATCAAGCACTTGAAATTGGAGCAATGATTGATGTTAGTAGAATGTGTGCTCTAGCTGCCCTAAAACGAGAAGAAAGTCGGGGAGGGCATACGCGTGATGACTTTCCTCAACCTGATCATAAACACTGGGGGAAAATCAATAGTGTAATAATTAAGGGAGCAGATGGTTCCATGTCTATCGATTATACTACCTATCCACCCATACCTGATGATTTGAAAATACTTCTAGACACTGATGATTTACACGAGGAGGAATAACATGAGTGAGAATGTAACCTTCAGAGTTTTCCGAGGCTCTCCTGATAGTGATGGAGACCCATATGGAGAACTCGTAGATTATACCGTCCCACTTGATGAAGGAATGGTTGTATTAGATGTAATACATAGAATTCAAGCTGAAGAAGCCCCTGATTTGGCATGCAGATGGAATTGTAAAGCCGGAAAATGTGGGTCTTGCAGTGCAGAAATAAATGGAAAACCACAATTAATGTGCATGACCAGAATGGAAGATGTTTTTGAAGAAATGACTGATGAAAACGAGCCCATTCTTGTAAAACCAATGCAATCATTTCCTCTAGTTCGTGATTTAGTAACTGATACATCGTGGGCTTACAAAACCGACAAGCGAATCAAACCAATCAATGGACCTGATGATCCTGATTGGGTATTCCATCAACAAGAAGCAGATCGAATTCAAGAATTTAGATCATGTATCGAATGCATGTTATGTGTAAATACATGTCACGTTCTACGAGAACATCAAAAATTCGATGAATTTGCAGGACCTCGTTTCTTCGTTCGACTTGCCAATCTAGAAATGCATCCTCTAGATACGGAAAGTCGAATTCCAGAAATCAAAGAAGACTTTGGACTTGGATATTGTAATATTACGAAATGTTGTACAGAAGTTTGCCCTGCTGGAATAAATATTACAGACAACGCAATTATTCCACTAAAAGAACGAATCGTGACAGAATATTATGACCCAATAACAATGATTGCAAAGAAAATTGGTCTCAAAAAGTAATCTATTCGGATTCATTGGATTCTTCTTCAGATAGTACTCCAATGTCTCTAGTAAGTAATGAACAGTAAAGGAAACCTACACCAAAGAATTCGAACATTAAATGGGGGGTAATTGTTGAAGAATCATTCACTTGAGGGACGAAATTGAATGCAAAAATAGAAACTGTACTCAATATCAAACAAAATAAGCTAATCTTAGAACTACTTCTAATTGAATTCAAAAGAGGGTAAAACAAGGTATAGGCCATTACTGCAAAAATCGTATGGATATCTGACGTCTCGATCCCAAACAATTCCATTCTTTCGATATTGGTAATTGCTGCAAGAAGATAGCAAGTCATTGAAAAAGAAAAAATCGGTAATGCAGACTCACTTAATTCTACATTGAATCGGTTTCTTTTCCACGTATTCCATCCAACAAAGAAGAGATTAACAAACACAAATAGAACCAACATCAAAAAAATAAACAATTCATATGAATCTGATTCAATGCCCATTAGTAGACGATGGATTTCTAATCCAATTGGAGTAATTATGAAGATGGCCAACACAATTTCAATTCGTGTATATGATGAAACGCCATTTTCATCTATCTGCCTAAGCAACAATTCTCTCAAGATAATAAAAGTAGATAATACAAAGAAAAGCATTAGACAATATGTCAACATAGTTGGATCTTGGCCACTTGATTCTAACACAATTTTTGTTGACTCTGAAAGTTGGCGAGGGTATCGGCCTCGAGAATGGATGAAGATGCATACTGGAAGAAGATATGTCAACAAATGGACAAAAGAAAGAGAAATCAATAATTTCAAGGTACTAATCCCGGAAAATGGACGAAGGGTGTTCATAGAATCATCCTCTTGATTGACGATAAATAATCAAGGAAAAGGGGTTTACGCACCAAATCGAGGGTTTCCGACGATTGGTACGAGATCTATTCAGGGCCCATTTGGGCTTCTTGGAGATTGGTTAGCAGAGCTGCTCAAAGGCGCTCGATGCCGACCTTGCTTACATTGGCCTTCCAGACATGTGTGCCTTTGAGCCAAGCAGGGGCGCTAGCAGGCTTTGGCACCTGCTTTCTCTCGCCATTAAACACATGCACCTTGTCAGTTCCGCGTTCGCGCAACTTAATGCTGGTGTGTCCCTTGTTGGCTGCCTTTAGGGCCGCCTGGCGGGGCTGCTTGTTGTGGTACACCGTGCTGGTGTCCTTCCCGTTCTCCATTAGTACGAAGTATTTCTTCTCACTCATTGAGTTTCACCTCAAACCTTCCTGCTTTCTTCCTAGGTTATGAATATTTTGCCGGAAATCGTGATACGTCTCCAAAATTAGGTGAAAAAGGGGTTTTCCACGGGTGCTGAGACGTATGTCGAATACGATTTAGACCTCTGCTCCCGCAAGAGTTTTGGTATTCTGAACGCCCTCAATTTGTCGGATTTCTTCAACCACAAACTGAGCTATTGCAGACATGTTATCGGCCACTACTTTGGCAATCAAATCATAATCGCCAAACAGCAACGTAGAATCTGCAACCTGATCGAAACGGCCAATCGATTCGTAGACTGAGAATTCAAATCCGGGCTCAACATTGATGAGCACATACCCAGTCGCCATGTCCCTTCAAAGTAGATTCTAGAATTGAACCCTTCCCCTAATTGCATTCAAATTACAATATAACAATCCTTGGAGAAATTTACGGAATTGGAAGATTAAAATTTCTTGTCAATCTTTTCAGGGCGCGAATCATCTTCTGATTCTACTTGATTCGCATCAAGAATCCCTCCAACCTCCCAAGGAGACAATGAAATTACATCCTTCTCGCGTGCAACCCATAATAATGCAAATGTTATCATTGTCAATAATACAAATATACCAATTACTATTGGAATCAATCCCTCAATGGATGATCCCTCTAATTCTGGTTCTTCAATTATTTCTGGCAATTGTACGGTAATATTGCCACTGATATTTATTGGAGTTTCAGAATCCCAAACATCGTATCTATTCATCCCGTCTACACACATGATTGCTGCAGTCACATTCTCCATCGGACGACTAGGTGTCCATTCAACAGAGATTCTTCCCACCAAATCTGGATTCTGTTCCAAATGTAATAAAGAAGAATTACCTGATTCTACATCTATTGAACATATAACTTCATTCAAATCATCTGCATCTATAACTTCTAATTCAATTAACAATTTCTCCCCTACATTTGCTTCATTAGGCCAACTAACATTTTGAATTGAAGGTGGTGGGAAAATAATCCGCACATCTTCTGTCCAACCTGTTGCTAATCCATCAATATCTGAAAGAATAATCACAATGCTTGCATTTCCTTCAATGAGATCGGGAGGGAGATCGATGGAGTAGACATGTGGGGAAATTGAACAGGAATCCGGTACAGATGGAGCTTGGAAAAGTGATTCACTCCAGCCTGATTGACGAAGAGATGGAGATATCTGTAGTAACGACCTATGCTCATCAATTGGAACTACCAAAAACAGGGATTCTCCTCGAACTAACTCTGTTCCATTTTGTAATGGAATCATTTGACCATTTGCACACAATATTACTCCTGTTACAGAAGGTGGGCGTGTTTCAATAGGAATTGTGAGTTCCAATATGGAAAGCCCTGCATCAGAATCTATAGCTGATATTCTAATCAATAGATTACCAGCAGATAAGCCAGGGCTTGGAGGGAGTAATTGAACCTCAACTGGAACCCCATCGCCTAATACCGAAAAAGGGGCTGTTTGAGGAGCTTGATTGGGCCAACTATACTCTATTTGCCCTATAATTGGAGATAAGGGAGAATCTGGATCATTTACAGATACCAAGACTGATTCGTTACCAACACCAAAACCGAGCATTGAATTGTTTCCATCTCTTTGGAAAGTGGCTTCAATTGAAGGATTGATATTCTCTACCAAGATTGATCTAGTTGTGAGGATGTTTCCTTCTGAATCTGCTAAACGTGCTAAGAAAGGAGACAGGGGTTCATCTAAATCTAATTCAAACAAAGCTTTGTAACATTGGAATCGAGAAGAATTCTCTTTTGGTAGAACCTGAAATGAGGACAATTCTCCTCTCTCAAACAAGAAGATTGGAGCCTCATTGTTTGGATCATGATCTACATCTTCAACACAGGCTCGAACTGGAGTAGATACCCCCCTAAACATCCCATAAGGTGTTCCTGAAGGAAGAGTACTATCACCAGTCCATGTCGAATCATCTGCTCCAAAAATATGAATTCCATACCAAATTGAAGGTGAGTCAATTATCTCAATAATCGATGACTTATTTGATTCAACAGAAAGGCCATCGATATCAATAATTCTTACGAAAATATCGTAGAAACCCAATGATACATATCCTGGGATATCGAAAAATACTGTCCACCTCTCACCATTCCCACTAGTTCCATTTCCTTCGAAAATAATAGATTGGTTTGTTCCGTTAATAGTGAAAAATGCAGACTCTACTCCAAACTCATCACTAGAATCTAACCAACATGAAACTGTGCTACCTCTTGCTGCAATTGATGAAGAACAGTCAATTAAATCAATGGATGGTGGGCCATTAACCTCGATAATTGTAGATGCAATATTATTTTCAATCATACGTTCTGTTAGAATATGAGACTGAACAAATGTTGTGGAATTTTGTTCAATTCCATTATTTGCAATATAGCGTGCTTGAAGTTCAACAAATCCAGTAGTTTCAGTTATTGTTGGAACACTCACTATTGCTACAGAACCATTCTGATTCCCACTAGGGATGGAGATACTAATGTTAGAAAGTACTCTATTCCCTACTCTCTCCCTAATCTCCAACCATCCATTTGCAGGAGAAATTCCAATATTGGCCAATTCAACATGAACATCAAATTGAGTGTTTACGGATGGACGGTTTTCTACCGAAACGTTACGAATTTCAATATCATGAAGACGATTAGAAAATGGGGACATCTTTGGATCTCCCACAATTACGCCCATCCAAGACAAATAACTATTCGAGGCAGTATATGCTTCTCCTAAATTGTAGCCTGAAGCATAATAACTAGTCAATAAATCAGGATATGAAACTGCAGTAAGATATGGCTCGTACACATACCCCTTTACTCCTGAAACTCCATCCTCTAGTAAGTCGGCAACCAAACTTTGTCCATACGATGTCCCCAATGCAAACGAGCGCCCAGATGTCGAAACTGCTGTTTCTGCAATTGAACCATCTAACCAGTCCATATGTGGGCGTATTATCTGAAGATTCGTCGTATCGAAATGAACGGTACCATCGCGGCTAATGTTCAGTATCTCAGCTTCGTATGAAACACGGAAAGACGTGGCATTCTCATGAGGTCTAAATCGCATCGTCTGTTGAACCCATGAAGGAGTAATCGAAGAGGAGTCTGAATAATTTGTAGAAAGCAGAGTATTATTTTCATCAAATGCCTCGACTTTCAATCTCCAATCAGCATTTATCTCCCCTATTGATTGCCCATATCCTGAAATTATCCATGCATGCCCTGAATTTTCTTCACCTATAGTCAAATTCGTAGACAGGATATTTGGTTGTTGACCTACTGAAGAGAATGATGGACAATCTAGAGCAACCTCACCATTTACCAATGTAATATCAGATGTATTGAGGGCTTCCGTCCAGATCTGGACCTCATCAATCAATCCAGCCCAATGTGTATTTCCTGCTCTATTTACTCCAAATTTGTAAAGATCAATCTCATCAATTGCACCTGAGGGAAGAGTAATGTTTCTGATTAGAACACCATCCATGTACTGCATCAAACGATCACCCTCCTTCGCAACCACAAAATGAACCCACTCACTAGCAGAAACTGGGCCGAAGTCATATCTCGTATTGTGATATAACTGCCATACTCCAGGTGTTGAACCGCTAGTCATGATTTGGAAGGAGTCAAAATCACCCCCTACATCGTTTACAGCTACTACAGAGGCATATCCTGGTTGACCAGTATGGTTTGCCTTGGCCCACAATGATACTGTGAAATTACCCAATCTATCGTCTACATCTACATGTAGTTCATCATCAACGCCATCGAGATGGATGCAATTGCCTAGTAGACAAGATTGCCATGTTGGTGAACCAGACATTGTTAGGTTCGCATCTCCAACCATATCTTCGACTATGGAACCATTTCCTGCTTCAAAATCCCAATGATGTGCTAATATATCGCTACGAACAGGGGTGCTCATTGCTCGAGTAAACGCTGAAGCTGGTATGGTCTGCTTCGATTGATTTGGGCCTTCCCATGAGAGAATGTGACCTGCCCAACCTCCATGTTCAAAGAACTCTGAACGAAATCGGTGTTCGCCTTGATCAAGATTGATTGTTGAACTTACTTCACGCATAGAGTGTACACCCGAATTGTTGACCACGAGGGCATCATCTATCCAAATCATGGTGCCATCATCCGCATTGGAGTAAATTGTCCAATTACCCGACTCGGGGATTGTAATTACGCCCGTATGCCGAGCAGAAAAGTAATCCTGAAATCTTGAATCCAAACCAGGCCATGGTGTATTAACTGATGATTGATCAATATTGGATTCAGAACGTAAATGGTTAGCCGTTCGATTAGTCAAGTCAGGCATGAAAGAAGAGTTGTATGACAAACCCTGATTATCAAAATATTCGGCAAGTAATCCATTGGTTTCTTCTCCATTACTTGCCGAACAAGGAGCGGAAGAAATCTCTAGAACTGCTGCACCATTCCCATCTCGCTTAACTGAATCATCCCAAGACCATTCTATCATCTCATCAGAAGAGACGATTGATGTAGATGCCTCCCATGAACGAATCCCAGAAGTTGTCGAACCATCTGGATTATCCAATCCACTGTCTGAAAGTTGGTTTGCCCCCCAAGAATCGTCGTTACTACCCCAACCAGCATACATTATGACCTCGTCCATATTGGTAAGATAAGTTGAATTCTGATTGAATTGACTTGGAAAACCGAGTGTTCCATTAACCATCGAATTCGCTCGATAGAGAGCATCATTCCAATACTTGTAACCTGAACCATTACGATTGGTTGCTAAATCTAGAACTGTATTGCCCCTAGAACCCAAACTATTGTTGGCCTTTTCAATTAGAGAAAGTGCAGTATCAACATCATATCCAGTCAATCGGGTTACAATATAGAATCCCTGTTCTGAACGACGGAACTCTGGAACGGGGTCAGAGGAAAAAGTAGCATATTCGTCTCCATTTTCATTTGACCATGGGCCATAATTATGTTCGCCCCAATAATTCCCATGAATTAATGATCCAAATTGCCCTGAGTCAATCAAAGCTAGTTCTGAATCAAATGATGCTCGAACATTTGTTCCTCCATTAACTCGTAATGGGGTTCCTTTGGTAGTGACCAAATAATTTAGATCTCCAAAAAGTCCCCTTTGTTGAATCATCTCTCTAATTGGATCTGCAAAAAAGGTATCAAATTCATTGGCATTGATTGTCTCACCTGTAGGAGTGCTTTCATTCGTTAATAGAAATATACGTTCAGGAGGGATCGCTCGTGCGGAAGCAAATGCGTTTCCAATCAAAACACTATCAGCACTACGATTGTTGATTATTACTGCAACATCACTATAATTCACGAAATTTGTATGGTTAAAGTCTCCAATAATGGCCACCGTTTCTCCATTAATCGTATCTGAAAAATTTGGATGATTCGTGATTTGAACAGCACTATCTCCACTTTGAATAGATAACCATGGTGCACTAATCAACATCGCGAGAATTAGTACGACACGAAACCCGCGCATCACTTAGCAGAGGTTCCACATTGGTGTTGAATGAATCGGGTCAGAATTTACTCAAATGTTATTTTCAATGAAAGGACTATAACAAACAGCCGGGTGGCATCGACATCATGGACACGCTTATCGTACGCGATTGCAAGCATGCTCAACTGCGTATCCTTATCGGAGATGTACTCAAAACTGAGTGTGATATCTTGATTACAGGTGCAAACAATAGACTCTCAGGGCGAGAAGGCATCGATGCACAAATCCATACAGCTGCTGGTGAAGAACTAAGAGAGGCTTGTTCTCAAATCGCTCGTGGACAGAGGGCTTTGAATTTGCAACCTTGTTCAGTTGGTTCTGCTGTTACGACTGGACCATTCAATCTTCCAGTCCAACAGTTAATCCATGTTGTAGGCCCTGATTGTAGGCGACCTAATCAAGACCTGAATCGAAGAGATCTATTAGACAAAGCCTACAAATCCATGTTTGAACAAATTGCTGCTTCTGAAGTAAGAGGTGTTGTTGCTTTAGCGCCTATCTCTATGGATGTCTTCTCTTATCCTCATCGTGAAGGCGCTAGGAAAACAATGGAAATCATTCTTGGTGTTCTAGATGGAGAAGAAGATCCAGGAATTGAAAGAATGTTATTGGTAACTGATGATTCAAATTTCATTAACAACATGAAAACAGTATATCGAGAAACTGAGGATCAATTTCCAGGTTCTGATTTAACTCGTGCTTTCCGTCGTGGATTAATTCAGTGAACCATAATCACCAATGTGTGATTTTATTGCATCATTTATCGTTAATTGACCAACTGCAACCGCTCGAGCAAGATTGCTAGGAATTGTTGCTCTCCCCCCGGATTCTTTTCTACTTCTCCGTTGAATATCTCGAATCTCACCATTTGTAGGACGAACTCTTTGCTTTTCTTTGAC
>JASLJW010000038.1 GCA_030747885.1 Candidatus Thalassarchaeaceae archaeon | reverse complement strand
TCCATTTCTTCAGGGCCTGCAAGATGCACATTTGCCAAAACATGTCCATGGTTGTGTGGAATTACTTGGGTCATGGTATTCTCCGTAAAAATCTCAACTCCATTGATTAAACAAGGAATTTCTACAACTTCGCTCATCTGGCGATCCATCTCTGCTTGAAGTTCAACACGCTCTGGACTTCCAGGTGCATAGGAAAGGATGGGTTCGTTGTCTGGGTGGTCGGCCATGGGATGACCTCTAGAGGTCCGTCTTTGATGGTTGCGAGGATGTATCATTCCTGTTCAGACAGGATGTTTTCGATCTCATCCCATCTTCCAGTGACTGCAGCCTCGATTCGAAGTGCAGCTTGTTCAAGATCATCTTTAGATCCGCCCAAAGGCAATGGAGCAAGAACCCACCAACCTCTGCGTTGAAGAACAATGCGACTGCCTCCTTTCCATCCTGTCCAAACTACATTTTCCCATTCAAAGGTAAATCCATCAGCACTCAATCTGTCTTGTGTGATTGCATAACGCTTGGGCACAATCTGAAGCAGAAGCATGCCACCCAATACAAGTGGAAAAAGAATAATCTGTACTGTTGGAATATCTAATATTGGATTAAGTAAATATGGTATTATGGCCATTACTAGAATTGTAATCACATTTGCCCAATTTCTCTCATATTCCATTCGAAAGGTCGTTGCCCAAGCAAACCCTCCACGAGGAAGTACACCTAATCTAGGAACTCCCCTTTCCATGGATAGATATCTGAAACCATCGAGAAGAACGATTGCTGAAATGAATCCAATGGCAATGTATCCTACAACTGTTGAAGAGTCATTGATAATCCCTGAAATCGTAGACATATGGGCACCTAATCTTCAGATTCCTGACGTTGTCGGACCAATAGAATGGTTGCTATGACTATGACAATCAAGGGCAAAACAACTCCAGGAGAAAGGAGAGTTACAATCAGTGGTTCTTCATCAGCATTCGAATCCGACACATAAGGCACCTTGGGGTCATTGTCTACATCATCCTTGAGGCCATCATTATCATCATCATCATCTTCAATTAATGTAGTATTACAATCATTTTCTACTGTATCTGGACGGCCATCATCATCAGTATCTTTCCAAGCACATGAGTCGTTTGGAAAATCATCTGAAATATCTGCCAAGCCATCATTATCATCATCATCATCAAACTCATCAGGCCCACATAATCGTAATTCAACCGGATCAAACCATGGGTTATCTCCAGTAGTTGGACAAGTGTCGATGAAGTCCAAATCATTGTCTGGTGGCAATACTTCGATGATGATTGAGGCCTCTGCAGTTCCTCCAGAAAGGTCACGAGCATTTACTGTCAAAACAAAAGTCCCCACCTCATCTGGATAATAGTTCACTTCGAGATTTGAGCCGATTGTCTTCGATCCTAATTCCCCAATCGCAGTAGATGTCCATGAAATTAGCAACGAAGTTGAATGAGTTGGATCCTCGTCAGTAGCATGTGCTTTCAGGTTCAAGGCCTCATTCAAATGCGTCTCAAAGCCAGTTATTGGAGTTGTAATGGAAATGACGGGATCATGATTTGGAGATAGAATAAGAAGGACATCTGAAGCATCTCCATCACCCAGTGCCAAGGTAATACTGGTAGGAAGGAAACCAGTGGAATATGCTTCGATATTGGCCTGATTTGTCGAAAGATCTGAGTCTCCAGTAACCACTCGATGAATGATGGTTGTAGATTCGCCATGTATTGCAATGATGGATTGTTCATCCAATGATGGGTGGAAAATTGGCACAAGTATTTCCGCTGTTCCTGAAGAAATCAAATTACCATCTAAATCCTCAAAGAGGATTTTTCTTGACTCTCCAATTTGAAGGAAGGCTGGTTCTGTAACGGTAATTTCTCCGCCTGGTGGAGAGGAGATTAGAGCTGCTTCAAAGGTAAACGCAGTAGACATCAACTCCACATCTCCTGTAAGAATAGTATCAACGAAATGAAATGGTAAACTCTGGGCTATGACCGATAAAGGCGCATCAATGTTTGAAGACAAAATCTGAATTGGCGGATTTTCCAAATCATCCTTGTCACCGATTAATTCCATCCCTGTAGCATAACCATTGATCTTTATCGAAGTCATTGTTAGAGGATTGGAGGTACTTCCATCAACGTAGATTCCTACTGCTGCTCCCCCACCACCACTATTCGCTTCAAGGCCAACTACTTCCCCAGAAGATTCCTCAAATATTGCTCCAGTAGTAGAAATAACAAGGCCTCCTGAAATATTTAGATCACTAACATACTGAGTCATCAGGGCGGGCTCAGTGGATGCATTGTAAACGCCCCCTATAACTGATAATTCTCCTGTGTCTTGTAAGAACAGTGCAGCACGGCCTGTATGATTTGTAGCATCTAAATTTGTTACATTTCCTGAAACTGCTTGTAACCAAATTCCATGTCCATTATCTGTTCCCAAAGAAACCCAATCTAATTGGACATCAGAACCGAAGGCAAGAATGCCTTGTTGAATACATGATTCAAAAATAGTATCAGAAACAATCAATTGACTAAATTCGCCACCAGTAAGACAAGTGCTTGTTCCAAGTAATCTAGATTCAGAAATGGATACTACAGACGACATTTCAGATACAATTGGTGCGCCATTAAGGACTGCTCCGTCAATGGTCAATTCACCATTATTTGTTACTAAAAGTGGCCCCCCTGTGATTTGACCTCCTGAAATCTCTGCATTGCCCACAATTCGAACTTCGTTCCAATCATATCCTGTAATTGTAGCATCTTCAGAAATGAAATCTCCCTGAACTTCAAGATTCATGTTAGAGCCTATTCTGAGTGAAGATTGAGGCAGAAGTTGCAACGTTACTCCTTGAGGAACCAAAAGATCGCCCAACAGGTGTACGGGTGAAAACTGTGGTTCAATTCTAGTCCACCCAGTCAATGTGCCTGAAGATAAGGTAGACACACTGACATCATCATCGAAGCTAGAAATTGTATTCCAAGACCTCAAACTCTCCACGCCTTGTTGTCTTACAATAATAGTTGCAATTCCTGTGGTTGTATTTCCATTCTCTAGATACCTTGCTGAAATTATAGATCCAATGGCAACTCCATCTGAACCTGTACTCATCTCCAAAGCACCAACAATAACTTGGGCACCATCAACCGGAAATCCTCTATCCAATACCCTAACTCGAATTGATGATTCTACAAGAATTGATGATCCTGGTTCCAATGATACGTTTCCTTCAACACTCCCAATTACAGTAAAAGTACATCCTGGGCCGACATCAATTGATTGGATGAAAGACCCTTGTGCTTGTGCATTTTCCGTACAATTTACTGTCACTGATTGATCTACTATGATATCTCCTGTGTAAGCTGTAGATGGGAAGCTTGCTCCATGTTCACCTGTTCCACCACTCAACATTCCTTGATCCCCAAACAAAGTACCTCCATTTGATGAATACTTTGAATTCGGATTTAGGGTGATTGTTGCATTCAAAAGATGGAGTTCACCTCCAGATTCAATTATCAAATCTTCAGGCAAAGAAAAATCACCATTCTGGAGAATAGCCGTATTTCCAGTTCCAATCACCCAATCTCCAGATGATGGAAGAAGAGGGAGTTGGATTGTTGAAGGAGATGATGACATTCTAACAGTAGTACCGATTCCATCCTTAGATGCTGTAACTGATGTTTCTCCTGTTTCCAAAATGGGCAATATTACTGCTCCAGTAATATCTGAATCAGCATTGAAACCAAAACTCTCTACTGCGGCTCCTTCAATAGATTGGCCGCCCAAATCTGTAATCAGAATATCTGCTTCAATTAGTCTATGGGAACCTACTACATTCACTCTAGTAGAACTTGCACCCCCCCACCTAAGGTCACCATCGCCAAAGGCATCACTCTGGGCTGTTGTTGCAAAAGAAGGTAAATTTCGGATTGTTGCGATTGAGCCATCCATCATTTCCAATGTAAAACCTCGATGATTAGATGCAGCCCATGAATCTACATGCACATGGGGGCCATTTTCCCAAATTGGGGTTCCATTATCCACTTTGATGCCATGATCCGAATCTGCAGTAATCAAAGATGAAACTTGGAATGAGCCGCCATCAACAAGGATGGAAGCACCACCATCCCTGCCACCTCCAGTTACATTTAGAGAGTTGGCAATCACTGTAGAATCTTGATTGATAATTGTCCCGAAGTACCAACCAATAACTGAGACGTCGTCCATTGTTACATCTGCCCAAATCGATTGGAAACCAGTTGATGTCCGATCTGAAGACAGATAGGATCGGGAAATTTCAACAGAGGTGAGTATGTGAGAACCAGTGATTATTTCCAATCCAGTAGATGCAGATGAGGTTCCTGAAATTGATATCGAGGACAAAGTAGAATGGTCATTTCCAAGAATGGCGCCTACTGATTCAGTAGTCCAATTTGATTGAGATGCCTGTAATGTAACATCCCCAACAGCATCGATAATACGGCTAGAAACATCTAGATTAACCTCAACTAATTCAATGATTCCAGTCCCTCGTGCTACGATTCCTTCACTGTAATTCTCTGCCTGGATATTCTGTAAATCGATTGTACCTGATACATCTAGGTAAAATGCTGGATTTCCATCTGAGTTCCCTATGGAAGAAACTCCATGTAATGAACCTGAACCAAGATTTACAGAATACAAAATTGTAGCGAGTGTAGATTGAGAATTGACTGATAAATTACTAATTTCTGCACCTGAAGCTCCACTCCAATCAATTCCAACTCCATTTGTACCTGAGAACTCAATAGAATTGATTTCAACTGAAGCAGGACCTGTTTGCGACACCCCCACACCAGTATCATGAAGATGGATTCGATCCACATCCACAATAGAACCTGAAGAAATCTGTATACCCACTCCCAAATCAAAACCACTCAACAAATCAGCATCAAGGCTAGAACCACTATCTATCGATACAATGGATGAAGAATGAGTAGAATTGACTTCGGGTACGCTAACACTTGATGATTTTAGAGATAAACAACTAGATGCAGCATCATCACAATTCAACGATGAATCAATTGGAACACTGATACTACCTCCATCGATATACCAACCAATCTGAACATGCCGAGCTATTGGTGATGAGTTTGCTGAAACTGTTGCAGTTCCTGCAATGTCAAATGCTCCTCTTGCATATTCTATCAAAACATCTCCAATAACCATTGAACCACCATTCAAAACTTGGATTCCTTGCCAAATCGGTCTATCACTAGTTGGATAACGAAATGAACCATAGAGGTGAGGAGTAGAATTCGAGGAGGATTCTATCACCAATGTTCCTTCAACAACAATTGTGATGTCTTGAGTAACATTGACAACAGCATCATCTGAGATAGTCAATGTAGCACCGGAGGCAACAGTTATCCCTGAATCTACTGTTATAGATCCTGACCAAACAGTATCAGAAGCAATGACTTGACTGCCACTTACTGCGAGGAGAGGGGTGGTAGAAAGGCTCAGCATGAGGAGGCCGATAAGACACACCAAGGGGCGCTGCATGGGCCTTGATAGATGCGCTCTCTCTTATCCATGCCGGGAATACGTCACGAATAGACCCAAAGATGGTGGGTCCGCCCAGATTTGAACTGGGGTCTGACGGCCCCCAGCCGCCAAGTATTGGCCAAGCTAACCCACGGACCCGTGGTTCAGAGAGTTTGAATCAAATCTCCCGAGCTACACTGAACGGTGCAACATCATCGATCAAATCGACGTGAGACACAAACATACGTCTACAGCAATAACGCTCTACACGAAGGTCGTTCAATACCTCGGCTGAATCTTCTCCAGCCTTGGTGCGTTCATCGTATCTATCCCAAAGATGGGCAATTACTTTTCCACAACTAAAACATCTAACTGGTAGTAGCATTTTTGATCACCTGTATGACTTCTGCCATTTCTTTCGTGCACCACGCCCCATTTGGTGTTTGGGTTCCTTTCGGCGAGGATCGTTAACTAGCAAACTACGATCGAAACGAAGGAATTCATCACGAAGTTCCTCATCGATTATATCGTTACCATCTGCATCCTTTTCTGGTTTACCTTGATTCCAAAGAACAAGACCTCGGGCAATTGCAGTGCGTATAGCATCAACTTGACCCATTGTGCCTCCACCCTGTACGTCAACACTGATATCGACCTTTGCGAGTTTCTTCATTGCATCAGCAATTGCAAGGGGTTCCATGGCCTTCAAACGAGCCATCTCAGGTTCCATAATCTGGATTGGTGAACCGTTTACACGAACACGTCCTTGTCCCTTCTTCACACTAGCACGAGCAATAGCAGTCTTTCGCTTTCCACTAGTTTGGACGCTCTTGATTTTCTTCCTACCCATCACTCATCACCTCCAAATCGAGTTGTGTCAGCACCTAGAGATTTAGAAATCTCCTCTAATCTTACGAAACTATTGGGCAAACCACGATCAAAAGACGACGAATCGCCCCACTCATGATTGTCTGGCAAATCTCCCGACAAATTCGATGGAGTGCCAATCTCTACTCTGAGATTCTTTAGAGCAGTTCGACCAGAGGACGATTTTTGATACGGAAGCATTCCACGAACTGTTCTCTTTAGGATTCTATCAGGCATTCGAGGGAAAAAGGGCCCCTTACGTGGATGATTGAGTTCTCTCTTCGACTTGTAATCTCTGAGGACCTCTGTTTTCTTTCCACTAACAACTGCCTTCTCTGCATTCACGATGATAACTCGGGCTCCATTCCCTGCCTTAACTGTAGAAAGTAATTGCTTTGCTACATGACTTGCTAATCGTCCAAGCACCTTATCTGATGCATCGTAGATGTAAGTAACTTCAGCCAAGGATATGCACCCCCGTTCCTTTCGGGTTTTCGTTCATCAACTCGCGGATAGAGATGACTCTTCCACCAGCTTCCTCGATCTTTACTCGGGCACCGGAACTAACACTGTATGCGGCAACGGTGCGCTTACTGGAAACCAAACCACTACCTAGGAGCTTGCCAGGCACGAGAACTACTGCGTCCTCAGGCATGTGCCGCTCCATGCGACTTAGGTTTGGTTCAGCCCAGTTGCTACGACTCTTCTCAAGTCGTTGCGCAACGTCTCGCCACAGTGCAGCACCAGTGGACCGAGTATGGGCCTTTAGATCGGAGATTAACTCCAATAGCCCTTCATTGGTCTTCGTGTTCTGCCTATTCATGTGACTCCCTCGACGTTTGGGGATTCGGGCGACCGGCCCTTCCGATATGAACCCTTTGAGTGAGAACGCATTACTGGTCTAAGAGAACAAAAAAAACTCGAAGGGAATCATTCATGCCCTCTCGCCCCCCTGCGTAGGCCATGGACAACTGGATGGACATGATGACCGCGGCGATGACTGGAGACCAAACCGATGTGGTGGCTACACATCGATTACTAACTCAATGTCAAGATGCTGCAATGAAAGAAGTACAGATGTTATTGCAATCTTCAGAAGATGTTTCTCAAGCCATGGTGTCTCTTTACGGGGCTCTATCGGCCTACGTACAGGCAGTTACGATTCGAGCGAAGGCAGAAGAGGCAGAGCCTGGAGACTTGGATCATGCATTCAGAACCGGACAATCGTATGGTGTATCTTGTGTACTGAATCATCTAATCGATGATTTGGTAGATCCGAACGCAGGTTCAATTCTAGCTAGTTTGGATGAATTCAGCGATTCCCTCCACAATGAGATTACAGCAGGGGTTGAAGATGCCAATCTTACTGTAGAAGTTCTCGATGCTAAGGGCGAAATGATTTGATTCGGCGCTAATTTAAATTCATAAGTCTACCATGAAGAAATCGTGTCAGACGTCTATGATGAATGGACAGTGGCAACTCTAAAGGATGAACTTCGTGAAAGAGGTCTTCCTGTTTCAGGGAATAAAACAGCATTAGTCCAACGATTAATCGATCAAGACAAAAAACATCCACAAGAAGAAAAAATAGAATTCGAATGTTCTGCCTGTGATTCAATTCTCAGAGTTTCAGCAAAACACACTGGAAAAGTAAAATGTCCCAATTGTGGAGAAATTCAACGTATTTCAGAAAAAAATGAGTTTGCTGAAAGGGTTCAAGATTTTGGAAAAAAAATACAGGAATCAACTCAAAATATTGGTCGAAATCATTTAGCAGTGGGGCTTTCAATAGCAGGAGTTGTTCTATTACTTATTTCCATTATAATCTTCTTTAGTGCGGTTAGTGTGGGTTGTCCAGTAGAATATCAGGGCACCGAAATTGAAAACGGTCAAGAGTACAGTACATGTACTGATGCAAATGGAAATGAAATGTGGGTTGGTAAAGATAGTTTTGAATCTACAATTGGAAAAATTGGTTTAGCATGTGGAGTATTATTGCCATTATCGGTGACCCTCACAGCTACAGGACTGTTTATCCGAAAAGAACAGGTTCAAATCGAAAATGATGTATCTAATGATACAAATCAAAATTATACAAAAACAGCAAATATTGTCGATTCAAATGCAATGAAAATCATGCAAATTACTAGTTTGGGAATTGTAAGTGGAGTGGGAATAATTGGAACCATAATTTTCGTTCTAATCCTTATCGTTTTACTTTTGTTTATCATTTTCCTCTTTTATCTTTTACTCAGCGGGGGGTCTGGATTTTAGATGGAATGGAAAAATGCTGTCCGTATTTCAAAATTAAAACCCAATAAACCCAAGATGGTAAATATTGGATTTAAGACACTAATGTTGGTCCAGTATAATGGAGAATATCATGCTACAGAAGGACTCTGTAGACATATGAGATGGCCACTTGGATTGGGTGGAAAAGTGAAAGACGGTTGTGTAACATGTCCTCTGCATCAAACAACTCACAAACTCGAAGATGGATCTCTGGTAGATTGGTCACCTTTTCCACTATTTCCCCCATATGGAAAGATGATTGGTAAACTTTCGAAGAAGAAAGATCTACCTCTGTACGAAACTAGAATTGAAGGCGAGTACGTTCAAGTCAAGATTTGAAATTAAAAAAACGGGATGAGGAAAGGGCATTTGCCGATTCCTCACCCCGAGATCAGTTCTGTGTCCTATTGGACTTTCAGATTATGCTGAAATTATTCCTCTTCGCCGAGGAGCATGTCCCCGAACATAAGAGCTGCAGTAGCACCAACACCACCAACAATCATGGATCCGAAGATCATGATCATGTTGTCGCCAGTCCATCCTGAAGTAATCAGCATTCCACCTACATCACCTGCGTTAACAACGCTTAGGCCTGCAGCAGCTAGCATCCATACAAAGATACCAGTAGCAGCATTACCCATTGCATCACCTGCAAGGCGATTGTAGACTATCATCAGCAGGAAACCGCCGATAAGAGTCATAGCACCGGTTTGTACATCCATTGTACCAACGGACCACATGTGTTCAGCGTGATCTAGTACGCCTGCGCTCCACATGTTAATCGTCCAGGCCAAGACTGCACCGAGCATCTGCATGGCAAAGGCGAGTGCGCCATTCTGCCAGGTGATGTCACCATTTGCCATCTTTCCAATCGTGATCCAAGGCAGAATCATGGCGCCTGTAAAGGTCATCATCATTACTGCTAGGACCAAACCCGCTGCCATTGCGCTATACATCGTAGGCGAGCCAGGCATAGCAAAGCGCGCTGCGAAGTAAACGACTGCAAGCGAGCCGATCAATTCTGTCATCATCATTTTCGTGTCAAGTTCATCTTCCATTTTATTCACTCCTTTTCCTAAGGATTATCATCTCTATCCACTCACACAGTATATAAAAACGTCCGAAAAAATACCATTTAGAGGTTGATTTGCGGTTGTTTTGACAACAGCCGATATACTGGAAGTACCTTAGTTTACTTTCTACACCTAAGACGTATGATGAAGGATGGCTGCCGCTATTGAGTGGTGCCAATATCTCAAATTACTCAAAGTGAGAAATTGTCTGCGCCTTCCTCTTCCAAGCCTGCTTGGCGGACATTTCCTTCTGAGTCCACAAATTCTCCAGCCTTGGTCAAGTTATCATATAGGTCAGATTCAACTGCTGAACGGCTGAGTTGAACTTCACCAAGAGCCAATGTTAGGCTATTCACGATTGCTTGCAATGTCTGAATTGCACGATCACGCTGAGCTGCTCCAATATTGTGATCGGAGTATCGGGCCTCTTCGAAGAGGCTCAAGAAGGCGTCCAACTCATGTGGTGGGGTAATGCCACCCAACATCTTGTTGACTGCATCCTCAAACTCACGGGTAGTCTCGTAGACCTTTTTCATTGCACCCTTGCTACGGAAGAAAGCAACAAGTTCCTTCCAGCAACTAAAGATTGCTTGGATGTATTCGTTTGATGCTCTCAACGACATTAGAGAGTCTGTTAGAATACCGCGTAGAATCTCAATTCTTCTGCGTTCCTGGTAGTTTCTATACATCACAGCACCAATCAATGCCGCCAATAGGAGAGCAATGGTCAATGGCAGAATATACTGCAATTGGAAGAAGCCACCTGCCTGCTCCATTAGTGGCGGATCGCCCAATTCTATCTGTGGAGTGTTATTCAGGAATGATTCCTCAAAGTATGGTGAGTCACGGAATTGAACAACAATTCTCCATTTACCAGTAGGTGCGGTGACACCTTCATCTGCGCCTGGAACTTCTTTACCAGTGTACTGCCATGCAAACGAAGCTGCTCCATTATCCAATGTGGTAACATACTCGACATTTTCTAACACCCAAGCAGAACCATTCCAGAACTCTCGAACAAAGATAACTTGTTCTCCAGAAACTGGAACATCCAATCTGTCTCGAGTAATCTGGACTGTTCCATTTACCCAATCATCCGGTTGATAACCGCCAGCTCTTGACCAAGTATCCTTCAGAATTATGTCAACTCTGCTCCTTACGAGTACCGTCAAATCCATGTAAGAACCGTTCACAACTGCGTTGGCTTCTTGGCTACATCCTCCATTAACTGCAAGTGTAGGCTCATATGCAACTCTCAATGTTCTGAATCCTTCCAATCCAGAGCCACCAATCGGTTCAACTCCTCTACGACTAGGATTCTGTTCTGGATCTCCGGAATACCATTCAATTCTACCATCTGCATCATTGGTAACTGCTGATGCAATTGGTCTTGGGTTGATTTCAGGACTGAGATAAATGTTCAAACATCGTCCACCAAGAGAATTTCCATTGCTCTGTTGCAACAACGCATTCACGTGGAAAGGTTCCTTCAGATACAAGACTGGGATGCTTGTTCCGTTTCCTTGGAAAACATATCTATCTACATCGGTAAGGAATGGTCCGACTTCTTCAATCATTAACGTACTGTTTGAGAACACTGCGAAATTCTTGATCACGGTTGAATCCTTGTATCGATATCCATCATTATTCAAATCTGCTTTGTAACGAATCGTCACTTGAGCTTGCCCTGCCATAACTCCATTCAATGGACAATCAATAGAGAAGTATCCATCAGAATCTGTGCTTCCCTGCTGGCATTGAGGGGCTTCAACGGCTGATCCAGTCATTTGGTAACTTATCTGGATATTACGATTTGAAAGATTTCCACCCAATTCATCAGTTAATCGGCCTGTGATCGTCATTGGCTTCTCTATCACCTCGCCGGTGATTGGGTTGACTTCGCTTGTGTAGACAATTTGGTCGTCTACATCCAAAGTCGTGCGACCTCTTAGGTAGAATCCATCGACATTGTACTGCATTTCTCTTCGATAGTGTTCATTGTTAGGAACTGAAGAGCATGGGTCCCATGCGCCTTGCATATCCAACATGTATCCCTCAAGTGCTACACAACCTTCGTGAGGTAAGTTCTCTTCAAATCTAAGAATTACATTGACTGGTCCAAATCCATCTGGCAAGAATGATTCAGGGTCATCTTGAAGCAATTGAGGATCCAACAACATTTCATGGTAAACAGAACCTGCATTTGGATACAGTGTGGACATAATTTGCCGATGTTGTATATTGTTGAAGTCCGTTCCTTCAAAGATTAGCAATACCTTACCACCATTTTCTCCTTGACCATCCAATGCTTGACCAAGGTCACGAATTGTAGGTGTACGATTATCGTCAGTTACTTGGGCAGATACTGACCAAACATCTCCACTTGAACGTTCACCACTAGTACTTGCTTCAATATTGATGAATGTGCGACTTACAACCCAGAGGTTCTGAGTAACTGAAGAACTCTTCAAACGACTTGTGCCTGGGAATCCAAAAGACATTGTGAAATTTCCTAAATCATGGGATTCAGTGATGTTCAAATCAATCTTAAAAATACCATTTTGGGCGGTTTGAGAAAGTCCTGAAGTGCCATTTGCTGACCATGTCCAATTTACTGGTTGGAAGGGGACTGCTTGTCCAGCGTTATCAATCAATTTTGCCTCCAATGTTGTATTCATTCCTCTGTATAAGGTAGGTACTGAATTCAACCGGAAATCCGTGGTTCCAACCACACTGACGTTAACGTACGCACCTGTAGGTGAGAGAGTATATGTCTGATTTCCAGTGAAGAAGAAATTGGAATCTACGAAGTTCATTCTGACACTATAGGTCGTGGCTTCGTATTCAGTATACCAATCCCAAGAGAAATTGACCATAGCAAGGCCGCCTGCCAATACTGGTGTCTTTGCGTTGGTATTCTCCCTAGCGCCGGCGAAGACTCCATCTTGGTCGAGATCAACTTGAGTGACTAAACTGGCCTCAGTCCATGGAACAAATGTGCGATTTTTGACATTTCCAATCGTTTGGAGTGTTTCTCCCGTATTCATTTCAGGAACAATTTCACAACGAACTGGACTTTCGGGATCCAAAGGATTCACTGGCCCGCAAGGTGGTGCGTTCTGATCTGCACCATTCAACATAGCTACAAACCAATGTGTGTTATTCGTGGAAACATAATCTCGAAGTGGAGAATCAATGCCTTCATTTGCATCGCCCAAAGGTAAGTCTGCAAGATTATCATTCCAAAGAACTGCATACTGTCTACCAGCAGCTACAATATCAAATTCATTCTGTTCAATACTTCCAGATGAATCCAAATCATAGCCTGCACTAACTAGCCCTTGTTCACTAAACATTGGCCTCCATGCACCAAAACTAGCTCCTGTAAACTGTTGTGCATCCCAGAAGAATACTGGATTGTGGGATGGGACAATTATTTGAGAACCAATGTACATTCTTTCCATGGATTTGATGATGAATGTATCAGTTTGATCACCTTCTAGCCAAGGGAATGGCCATTCATTGGCTCCTGCATAACTCATGTCCACTTTACCCAAAAATTCGTAATTGCCCTTGGGAAGAGTCGTATTAGAATATGAGTAAGGACCAAGGACGTCGTGATCATTAAGGAAAGCGTTCCAAATGATTTCCTCATAACCACCAGGTATGGTTCCAGGACCGTTGTTCATTGAAGCATTGTAACGAACTTGTTTCCATTCACCTTGTGCTCCGGCTGATTGAACGAATGTAAGTGAAACATATCCACCAGCATCTGCTCTGAAGCCCTGGCCTGCTCCATCAAAAGTAGATGGAGCCTGGCGATTACCAAATGGTCCACCACTAACATTGAATGTGACTGGTGCATATTTGATACGGTTGTCGAATATACCTCGATCCCAATCGGCTGAATAATGCGTCTTGAAATCTAGATAGAGGGGGTTTTCTCCGCTTCGCAAGTACTCTGGAGCGACGTAGTCAAATGATGTGTTAGCACGAATTTCTAGAGGATATAATTCAGACTGACTGCCATCATGAATGAACATCTCAGTAACTTCTGCATATACATTGTAAGTTGTGTTTGGTCCAACAGACAAATCTTCAGGCAACAAGAATTGACCAACTGTGAAACCACCAAACTGAGTGGATAGGACATCTATTGTCTCAAGTGCCATTGTTCCATTACTTGCCCATTCAATTGTCACTTGAACAGGTAAATTAGGAGCAGGAACAAACTGACTGAGGGATGGATCTAACCAAGATACTGAACCTGAAAAGATTGCAGCCTTCTTACCATCCATCCACATTACTTCAGGGATGCTCATATTCACTCGAGTAGGTATCTTATCATCTTCATCGAGAATACCGTCGTTGTCACTATCCCAATCAGAAGAAAGTTCTGAATCCTCAATATGGTCCCAGTCTCCATCTACACGTGAATCGTTATCGTCATCATTGTCTATTACATCCGGTCCAGTTGAGGGATCGGCTGGATTTGCAATCCCTAAACCGCCTCCGAAATCATCGTGATCCCAAGGATTGGTGGATTGGTTGTTGTATCTCTGGGGCCAAAGGAGAATCTCATCCTTGTCTTGCATTCCATCTGAATCATCATCAAGATCAATATCATCACGGATTCCGTCATTATCGTGATCCCATGGAGCGACCCATGGAGTAACATTTCCACGCTCAATAGTATTCGATATTCCATCCATGTCCCAATCAGTATCTTTCCAATCAGGGATACCATCATTGTCGTGATCCCATGGAGATTGTTCTTCACCTACGAAGCAAGTCAACTCTTGTGTAACATCCAAAACACCATTGTTATCGTCGTCAGGATCTTCGGTATCCACAATTCCATCATTGTCGTTATCGACGTCATAGTATTCTGGGAAGAGGAGTCCTTGACCTAGTACTCCTTGATCCCATACCGCTTGATAGAATCCATCCTCATCTGGATCTGTATCCGTTCCGTCATCATCGTTATCGAAACAGTTGGTTCCAGTGAAGAAATTGCCTGGAGGTAGTGTATTTGCATCATCATCTAGATCGTCGTTTACGTCAATCTCAAAGAAATCCCAAATACCATCGTTATCATCATCCATGTCCCAATGGTCGTAAATTCCATCAAAATCATCATCTAAATCAGCTGTATCATTGAACATACATTGGGGATTAGGAGTACCTGCATTTGGTGCACCACAATCGTCGTCAGGGTCTACACTGTCATTCAGCATATCCGCATATTCATCAGGGAAGAAGTTTCCATTGACATCTGCATTCCAATTGAATAGCCCTTCTCCAAGACCTCTCCATGCAATGAAAAGATCACGATTGTGATTTATTTCATCAAATGAAACTGCGGCCGTGGTTTGTCCATTGAATTCAAAATGCCAACAACTGGCTTCGAAGCAATCGTGATTTCCGTTGCTATTTGCTCCATCATATTGGCCGTCAGTGTAAGTTGCATCTGGTCGAATACTGTATGCTTTGGTATACTGGAAATTAGTTCCTGAATCCAATGGAAGCATGTAGGTAAATGCATATTCATATCCGCAAAGATATCCACCCACAGCATTCCAACCGCATCGATCATAATCGAATGTTCCTCCCATTCTAACATCATCAACATCTAGGAATCCATCGTTTCCTTCGTCCTGATCCCATCCATCAGGTAATCCATCACCATCTTGATCGACATCAAGACCATTGATCAAAGAATCACCATCAGAATCAATGTCCCAGGCATTGTCTCCATTCCAAGGACTCCATCGTGAAATGTAATACCAATAAAATTCAGGGATTCGGCCATTGGTGATTGAACCGTCGGCAGTACCTGTTGGGTCATATCCATTGTATGGCAATACGAAACCATTTGCTGCTGTGAATGGGTTCGTAGTATGACTCATGTTCCAGAAATCGGACATGTTTGTACCGTAGGTTTGACTGTCGCCTGCACCAGTGATTGAGGCGCCATCCTGAACTGGATAATATGGTTGAGCGAAATCGTCGGTTGAATCAATATCTAATTCACCACAATTTCCATCATCAGGGTCGTATAAATCGTTGATTCCATCGTTATCATCGTCCCAATCCTCATCGTTCATTAATCCGTCACCATCAATATCTGAATCGATGTCGTTTGGACCATCATCTCGATAACGAGAACCGTTGATTAAATGGAGATCATTATCATCATCTAAATCACAATTCCAATCGATATCTAAGAAATCAGGTACGCCATCATTGTCATCATCAACATCGTACCAATTGTTGATTCCATCGCCATCCCAATCGTTGTTTCCAACGAATGATTTGCGCTCAGTTATACACTCTGTAGCAGGGTTTTGGGGATTCTTATTGGTAGGAGTTGGGCAATTCCATCCTGTTGTACTGTAAACCTGTGTTTGGGTTGCGTTCATGAACGAGTCGTTCTCATTCTGAATACCATCGTTGTCCCAGTCCCATGGATCATCGTTGATATCAATGGCTGGTGGACCTAGGTCATTGTCTGGATTAGGTGTTCCTCCAACATCTAAGTCAAACCAATCCATGGTAAGGTCGTAATCCTGGTCCATTGCCCTCCAACGATCATCGTCTAAATCCGTATCATAATCCATCTCGCAATCAATTCCAGGAGTCTCGAGAGCTCCTGTGATTCCAGGATAGTCAATTGTTCCATCTCCGTTGGTATCTACTCTAAGACAAACGTCCTTGATACCATCATTGTCGTCATCAGGGTCCCACATGTCCAATAATCCATCATTGTCGTCATCCGTATCTGCAGAATCGGGAGTCCCGTCATTATCATTATCTGGATCAAGGAAATTAGGCATCCCATCACCATCAAGATCACCGTCTGTGATTGTAGTAAATGATGGTGAATTTGGGTGGTATAGTGCTTCTAAGGCAACATAGTCTACACTGAATGAGTAGGCGGCATAGTTGTTAAAACTCCAAGATGTTGCAGCAGCATACACCAATTCATCGCTTGAACTGGCAGCAGCAGCAGCAACCATAGTTTGAGTTTCTGAAGCGTTGTATGGGTCAGCATCCTCATGGTCAAGAATTGTATCTCCATCATCATCATCATCCAAATAATCCTGAATACCATCGCCATCGAAATCACATGGCCAAAGGAATTGATCTAGTCGACCATCGTTATCATCATCCTCATCGAATGACTCACGGCCACTACCATCGGGATCTTCGTCGTCTACACCGTCGTTATCCCGATCCATTGGATTCTGATCAACCAGATATCCCGAACCAACTTGAGTTGCAGTCCATGGATGAATAGTGGTTGGAATCACGTATCGGTCAGTACTGACATTCAACGGGTCTGCACCTTGTGTGTAATCAATTGGTCCTTCGAGAATTCCATCATTGTCATCGTCATTGTCAAACTCGTCAACGATTCCATCGTTGTCGTGGTCCAATGGATCCGTTCCAAAGCAACCATCGAAACGTTCAATCAAATCATAAATTCCATCGTTATCATCATCAAGGTCATCAAGGTCACCGATTCCATCGTTATCGTGATCTCCTAAATTGGTCTCTTCAAGCATGAACGAATAGGCTTCGGAGCGTAGCGATATTGCGGAAAGATCAGCTATCTTACCCGAGCCGGATAGTAGGTCTGCCCACGAAGGATCTCGAAGAGCTGGGTGAGTGAAAGGCGACCTATCGACAGCTCCTGGAACTGGCGCTCCCCCTTGCTGAGTACCACCTTGATTAGTGGATTGGTAAGGTGTACGGTCACCATCAGTTGCATAAATTCCTGATCCTGTTGAAGATGAATCTGCACCAACAGGCATCATTGCAATTGTCGTGCTCATTACCATCAACAAAACAAGAATCGTTGCCGACGTCCTGCTTCGTAAATTCTTCATTCGTTTGTTTATCTGTAGTTGTTCCTGCATGCTCCGCTCACCTAGGAAGTAACTGTGCACCCTCATGGTGTATATCAACGACACGGGCTTATCGGGCACTTCCGTATCACCAAAGGATGTCTGTATCATGAACCAAAATTCGGGGAAGTTCATTTGGTTGATGCGTTCAAGGTCCTTCAATGAAACTCAAGTGGATAGTAAATGGAGCCATACTAATTCTCATTTTTATTCCAACTGGAATAATCGGATACAGTGGTGATTTACCTCCAATCAATACAGAAATTCCGGCATGTGATACGGGCATCTCATTTCTTGATGCATGTGATAGTGCAATTATGGTGGAGGAAGGAGTGACTATTCCTGCAGCTGCTGCTAGTTTCATCTCTGCAGATGTCAACATCGAATGGGGTTCAAACGATGTATGGGTCGGAATTGTTTCGGCAGAATTTGCTGACCAATGTATCGATAGTGGAAATGGTTACCTTGTCTGCGATACTGAAAATCTCGAATTCAAAGCAGGTGGGCCAGATGCAGATGGGACTCTCGCTTGGTCACTGGAAGGAGGAGATCTTCGGGCAGTTGTTGGTAATTCACTAGGGGGAGAAAAAGAAACAGTAAATGTAGAAATTTCATACAACGTGAAACTTACACCACTACTTGCATACGGAGTTGGAATCATTGGAATAGCGTTAATACTTCTAGGAATTAAAGCAGATTAAATTTCATCATCTTGATCTGAATCCTCTAATTGTACATTTTCCTCTTCGTCTTTGAGTTGCTTCTCCCTTTCGTTGGCCAACAGATTGAAGATGAATATAACAAGAATGATTGCCAATGGCAAAATACACCAATAGTAGACATTTGCAGTTGTTCCTGGCGTAGGTGGATTCTCTTCCCCAGTAGTAGACTCTTTCATACAATTTCCTTCTTCATCCAACTTAGGCGTATTAGAAGGATCTAGTGGATCTGATTTGCACTCTTCCTCTATTAGATCTGGATATCCATCATCATCATCGTCGAGGTCCTCAACCCAATTTGAAGTCCCCAAATTAGGCTTTCCATCTCCATCCGAATCCTCCAAAATTCGTATTGTAATGTTGATTGTCACTGATTGATTGGTATCTTCATCGATTGCAGTTATTGTGTAATTCGTCAAAGCTTGGGAAATTAATGGTATACCCGAAATCGTTCCTCTATCCAAAATCAAGATTCCATCTGTAACAAGATAATTGAATTCAAGTGGTTTAGGTAAAGAAGGAGTGATTTCCCATGTTTCTACAGTTTGACCAATCGCTGTCGGAATAATGGTGATATTTTTCTGGCCTATGATGAATTCCATTTCATAATCTGGATAAGTTACGAGAAGACGTGGAATACAAGACCCATTGTCATCTGTAGCATTGGATTGGTAATTGAGAGCAGTGAGGTTTGTACAGCCAAGAATTTCATTGATATCGTAAACACCATCCCCATCGGAATCTGTGTAGATACAAGACCCGTTGTCCTCCAATGCAATTGGATCATGATTCTCAGCCAATGGGTCTGTACATCCCGAATTAGGTAATACTGTAATATTCAATTTCGAAGTAAACGAACCACCTGAATTGGTCACTGTAATGGAGAATTGTGTCTTAGGAATAATTTCGGTTGGCATTCCATGAATCGTACCATTGGATGGGTTGAAGGATAATCCGTCAGGCAATTCTGGACTGATTGATATGTTGACTGGTGCACCACCACTGAGGTTAGCTTCAATTTCAACGACTGTGGTGTTGTTGTAGAAAACATGCTCTTCTTCATACGAAATTACAGGTGGAATGTCGATAACAGTGATCGTGATGGTTGATGATTGAGGGCCACCTGAATTGTTCGCCCAAATTGTGTAGATTGTTTCTGGGCTCAACACTGTAGATGCGCCGTGAATGGTCTTGTTGATTGTATCAAATATGATTCCATTAGGTAATTCTGGATGGATGCCCCACTCAATAACTTCTCCACCAGTCACATTAACATGGACTAAGTCAATCGTTTCTCCAATTGTGACTACAATTGTATTTTCAGATAGTTCAACCACTGCTGGATTATCAATAATCGTCAATGTGAGATTGTATGTGGTGGTTCCACCTGTGTTGTTTGCCCAAATTGTGTAAATCAATGCGGTTTGAGGAGTTGTTGGAGTTCCAGATACCTCTCCTGTTGTAGGATTGATGGATATTCCATCTGGTAATTCTGGTTCTACTTCCCATGATACTACGTCGCCACCAGAATTGGATGGAACATGAGGGGTCATCAAATCTCCAACAGTCAGAGTCAAGGCATCAGAAGCATATCCTACTGATGGGACAATAGCAATCACAGAGAGATTGAATTCCACAAAGACAGAGCCACCTGAATTGTTCGCCCAAACAATGTAATGGGTTACAGGCCACAATTCAGTAGGAGTTCCTGAGATTTCTCCAGTGGCTTGGTTGAAGGAAATTCCATCAGGTAACGAATCACTAATTGTCCATGAAGTAATCGAGCCGGGTCCGGATACTGAAGGCGTTTGAGGGGACATTGCAGTATTGTTCGTGAGAGTTAGGTTCAGATCAGGATAAGCAATGTTGTTTGGCACTTGATCGACAACTGTTAGATCGAAGGAGAAATCAACCGAACCACCGGTATTGTTCGCCCAGACAGTATAGTTGATGGTCGACCAAAGTTCAGTTGGGATTCCAGAAATTATTCCCGTGGCGGAATTGAAATTCATTCCTGATGGTAATTCTCCACTAATCCCCCAGGATAAAATATCACCAGAGCCAGTAAGGGTTGGTTCAAACGGAATTTCTGCATTGACTGTGTTGATGGTCAAAGAAAGAGATATCGATGGATAACTTAGTGTTGGCACTTGATCAATTACAGTAATATTGAGTTGAGTGGAGATTGAACCACCTGTATTGTTCGCCCAAATGGTGTACTGAGTCGTGATCATCAGTTCAATTGGGGTTCCACTAATCTCACCAGTACTCGAATCAAAGGACAGCCCGTCTGGTAATTCTCCACTAATCTCCCATGAAGTGATTTCGCCGGAACCAGATATCGCTGGTGTCTGTGGAGACATTGCTGTATTATTGGTCAAAGTTAGGTTTAGAGACAAGTAGGAAAGAGATGTTGGAACTTGATCGTTTACTGTAATGTTCAGATTTGCCCATACAGATCCACCTGTATTGTTCGCCCAAATGGTGTACTGAGTCGTGGTCATCAGTTCAATTGGGGTTCCACTAATCTCACCAGTACTCGAATCAAATGACAGTCCGTCTGGTAATTCTCCTTCAAGCTCCCATGTGAGAATCTCACCAGGACCTGTAAGGATTGGAACAATGGTGGGAATTGCAGTATTGTTGGTTGCTGTTGTATTCTCAGGAGTTATTGATAATCCTGGAACTTGATCGTTCACTGTAATGTTGAGAGTTGCAGATACAGTTCCACCAGTGTTGTTTGCCCAGATAGTGTATTGGGTTGTGGTCATCAGCTCAGTTGGGGTTCCCCAAATGGTCTGGTTTGCTGCAGTGAATGTGAGGCCTGTTGGCAGGGTTCCTTCGAGTTCCCAAGTCAGGATTTCGCCTGGGCCGTTTGTTGTAATTACAATC
>JASLJW010000037.1 GCA_030747885.1 Candidatus Thalassarchaeaceae archaeon | reverse complement strand
TCTCCTTGGACTATCGCTTTACCTTTTGAATAATTGTAAGGAAGTCCGTAAGCACGTGGTGCGTAGAAGCAGGTGATTCGACTTTGAGCATCAAGAGTCAGAAATAAGATACCACTTTTTCCATTTCTTTTCACATATGTTCGAACATTAAATTCAGGAAAGTTAGAGATTCCTGGAAGTGGAATTGTTAGGCGAGGTCGAATATTCTTCATCATGAATGGAATTGTCCCTACATACGCCTTCCCTTCGAATAGATCAATTTCTAACCCATCTGGAATATATGCTGCTAATTGATTTGGGTCTACTTCCCAATGCAAGAAAGTAAGGTCTCTCCATTCTTGAATCAATGAATGAGGCCGTTCAGGCATTGGAAATGGAAGATGATCACTTCTCATTATTTCACTCCGGTAGTGCAAGAATTTCCTCTATGAGTGCAATTACTGTGTGTCCTCCTACGAGGCTTTCGTGAGCAACGGCATCTGCGGCATCCTTTACTTCAGGAAATGCAGAACCTACAGCAACAGACCAACCTACTGTGTTGAACATTGGCAGGTCATTTGGAGAATCTCCAACACCAATACAATCTTCTGGATTAATTCCTATTTTTTCCAAAGCGAATGTGATTCCTCGGCCTTTGTCCAATCCTGGTTCATTGATATGGATAGCAAATCCTGTTCGAACAACTTCTAGGTCATTCCATTCTGAATTTTTTAGAGCATTTACAATTGCAATATACTCTTCTTCAGTGTATAGGCACCATTCTGATTCCCGCCAAGCATTGGAAAGAATTCCAACTGGATCCAAACCATCAATTTGAGTCGCCAGCCATTCGCATGCCATTCTGGCTCTTTCACCATCCACTAATCGATGAACTTCTTCATCTCTTATCCAATCCCACACAACTCCGCCATTTTCACAAATTAATGGTCCGGATAAACCAAGATGACGAGCTAGGGCCCATGCTACAGGTCTAACATTTCCAGTTGCTAAGGCAACAGGGATCCCATTAGATTCTAATTTACGGAAAGCACTTGGAAGACCTGGATGTAATGTATAGTTCTCATCAGTTAGAGTTCCATCAATGTCACAAATGAGCATTTTTGGACGTTTTTGGTTGGTAAGTCTCCCCGCCTCCCCATCTCCCATGGTACTTCTTGACTGGACACTCCTTTGAACCAACCGCGGTAGAGATGTTCAAGGGCAACCATTCCTTCGTTAAGAGCAATGGATGATTCCGACAATGACATCTTGCTTGTCGATGACCTTGATGACCCCATTACTCCCTCATCTGAAGAAAGCACCATTTCTTCGGAGGATGTACTGGATGCAGAAGTTGCATCTGTATCTTCTGTAAGTCCGTTTTCTTCTGTATTTTCATCAATGTTTGAATCAGTAGGTTCAATTTTCAATAGAATAGTAAGTACGTTGAAATCTACTGCCAATTCAGCTTCATCGAAGGCTAAGTCTATTCGTCAATCTAGAGAAGATCAACAATTACGTAAATCTGCAGTTGCTGAGACAAAAGCAAATCAAGATGAGATGGTTTTGGTTGCGGCAAAGGTTCAATCATTTGAGTGGGAAATCTCCGGAATGGATTGCCCAGATTGTGCAACAAAGGCGAATCAAGCAGTTTCTAGAATAGATGGAGTGGAATCTTGTGACGTTTCAGTAATGGAGGGTAAGATTTCCATTGATGTTGATCTTTCATTGACTGCTGTTTCTCGGATTTCTCGTGTTCTAGATAGTATTGGTTTCTCATCTAAGCGTCCTTGGGAGACGATCCAAGGGGTCACTCCGAAGATGGTTGAAGATAATCGAATAATCGATCGTCGTACAGTAAGACGTGAGATTTTGAATG
>JASLJW010000036.1 GCA_030747885.1 Candidatus Thalassarchaeaceae archaeon | reverse complement strand
CCAAGATACATGATGTAGTCCCACCATTTTCCAATCCACCAATCATTGTCTCCGGTGTTGATGAAATCGTCTCTAAAGGAGGAGACACCATGATCGAGATAATCTTGGAAATGGAAGCCTTCGATATCATTTTCATCTTGCCAAACCTTGTATCGATTCCAACCATACTTCCATATTGAGTAAGCAATAAAGAGACCGCTGAACATTAATCCATATCCCCAGATGTGATCTTGGACCTCAAGGAATTGAGGGAAAGAAACACCTGTGCTTTCATCCATTAGAATCCACCATGCAGCACTTGGCAAACCAAGAACGAACAGAGCACAACTTGTGAAACCAACTGCAGAACTACGTTCTACTCCATGATCAACAAAGTTTCGAACACACAACTCAACAGTAGAAATCATCGAGGTAAGTGCAGCAAAGGAGAGAGCCAAGAAAAACATCGTTACCATTGCCAATTGCATGATTGGTCCACCTGGTGCTTGGGCGAATACCTCTGGGAGAACAAGGAAAGTGATTGCACTTGACCCTCCACTAACTGCTGAAAGAGGGTCCTCAACAACAGAAAATATTGCCATCATAACTGTTAGACCTGCAATAATACTGATGCTATTGTTGGCCAAACACATTGTAGCTGCATTCAATGTTGTATCCTCGTCCTTACGCATATACACAGCGTATGTGATTGCCATTCCCATTCCAGCAGAACATGACCAAGCAGATTGAGATAAGCCTGAAATCCAAGTCTGTGGTTGTAGTAAATATTCAGGTTGAATACTAAACATGTAAACGAATCCATCCAGTACACCATTGTCTGAATAATCCATAATTATCGAAAGGAAAAGAGCAGCGAAAAGAAGAATGAAAAGAGAAATCATCAACACGACATTGACCTTCTCAATTGCCTTTGCACCCTTCCAAATTGCTGCGGTAGTGATTACCACTGCTAGAAATTGAAACAGAACTACTTGAGACCAATCTTCCAAGAAAGAATTCCAAACCAAAGTAGTATCCACTTCCGAACCTAATCCTCCAGAAATTGCCATTGAGAAATATTTGATGCACCAACCAGTCACCACTGCATAGTAGAATCCAATTGCTGTAGAAATCCATGCAGTCCACAGCCCCATCCAAGCGAATCGCTTTCCTGCAAAGATTCTGAATGCTCCAACTGTTCCAGTACGTGCCCTCTTACCGATTGCAAATTCTGCAATTACAAGAGGTACAGACCAAACAAAGAGGAAAATTAGCCATGGAACAAGGAAAGAACCGCCTCCATTGGCGCCAACCATACGTGGAAATCGCCAGATGTTTCCAGTTCCTACCGCTGCACCAATGGTTGCAAAAATCAGCCCCATACGGCCACCGAAGGTGTCTCCTGACATTCTCAAGCCCCCTTCAATCGATCAATCAAAACTGCCTTCGTCCCTGAAGAAGGCAGTCCTCGTTCAACCAACAACTCCCGAAGTTGGGCAACTGTCATCGAACCATAATCTATTGATGATCTGGATTTCTTCATTGATTCTTCAACAAGTTTAGTTTGTTCATTTTCTTCTTCATCGCCACTAAACATTTCTTTCAAAGTGAATGCAAGGCCGCCCCAAACGACTCCTGCAACAATAAGGAACATGAACAAAGCCAACATTGAACTTCCGAATCCAGCACGATATGGAATCGAAAGAACATAGTAATCTCCTGCAACTTCACCCGGTGCGGGATAATTAATTGGGAAAGCTCCGTTTAATGTTCCAAGCATAGCTCGATAATGGATTTCCCCTACGCTAGTACTTGGAACTGGAATATTAGAAATCACTGCTGTACCATTTGAACCATCAAGAAGTTGACAGGAAATTGAGGTCTCTTCGAATGAAGACATGCTCCAACCTTGTTCCTCTTTCCACTCTGTTGGTCCGAAATCATCTTGCATCCTTGTCGGCGTTACTTGACGCCACATCACATGTGTCCGATTGACGTCGTTCGTGAAAGGGAAGTTTGGATGAAGACATAACTCAATTGGAATGTCTCCATCTTCTGGGATTGTAATATTCGATGGAGATTGCATCCATTGAACTTCATCCATTCCCAATCCAAATACGGCTCTGAATGCAGGATCATCTGCAATCTCAATCATGTAAAATGGAACTCCAAGATTCAAGGTAGAGATATGGTCAATCCTGTCGGGATGTGGGTGGAATCCGTCATCATTGCCACCAATCTCCATAGTGTAACAATACGAATTATGCACCCCATAGTGCCAATCACAGAAATCACCTGTGGTAGGGTAAAGGTCGGATGATTGCATATTATCATAATTCGTCATCACAGCCATCTGATCCCCATGATAAACCAAGAAATCATGATCAGTGGTTTCGCAATCTGTACAATGCCCCCATGGATATAGAATTAGATTAGAGTACGAGTGCCAAGTCAAAGTAGCCTTGAATTCAGATGCACCATCTCCATTATCGTCGTTCATTTCAGTCATGTCTTGAATAAACTTGGTCTCTGGTTCTGAGTTTCCACCCAACCAATCTTCATCAACTAGCCCATCGCCATCATCGTCCTTTCCATCAACATGGTCTTCATTGAGTCTAAGATCACCGTCCTGATCAACTGTGTCTACTGGCCCATTATACACGTCGTTGTTAACCCCGGCATAACAGAAACCGGGGAAAAGTGGCCCAGTAGCGCCCAAAGGAGCACCCCACTCAAACTGATAGTTTCGATTTAAGTCGACGCCGTCGCAGCCTGGGTCAACTTCTTCATCAAGATCTGGAACTGGAGTTACGCCTGTGTGAGTATTGTCGCGGAGGTTTTTCCTCCAACCAGCTGTGTTGCAATCCCATGCTTCCTCACCACCACAGTTTTCAGGCATGAAAACTTCACGATCATACCTGTTTCCATCTGTATTGAGCATGGGTATCAGGTAGATTTCTCGAGTATTTACTAAATCTGTAATCCACTGTTCTGAAAAGTCTTCATCGACTCCATGATCACCAGGACCACAATTTACTCCATCTCCATTACTATCTTGAGCTGAAGCATTTAACGACAGACAGTCTCCATCATCATCGAGAATACCATCGCCATCTGAATCTCCCCAATGGTCTTCATCCACCAAGCCATCGCCATCATTGTCTACTCCTGCCTTTCCATAATAGTAAGCTACCGTCTCTAAGAACATCATCGGAACTTCGTAAGACATCCATTCTCTCGCATGATGATTGCCTACAAGCATGATGTCTGGTCGAGTTTCATAATTTCCACAATCGCCAACAAAGTCATTGCAATCTCCTCCAGTAGGGTTTGCAGTAATCTTAACCCATGGACTAAGATGATTGTAATACCAACCTTCGTATGTATTGGCGGTTGTTGTATCTCCTCGGGCATTTACACCTCCATTCAATCCTTCATGGAATGTCATGATATTGCGATTATTATCTGCAAGATGTTGCATTCTATCCTTCATTGTGAAATAGGTATGATACTCTTTGAACTGTGCAGCATCATCGCCACCCCAAGGAAAGTAATCATCAACATAATCTGTTGACCAAATGTCTAGTGGTGAGTTGTTTTCGGCAGGTTCTTCTTGGGCTTCAACTGCTCCAAGAACTCCGCCAAAAGGCATGAACAGGAACATAATGAGTACGAAATGGACGAAGATTCGGCGCATAGCAGACATGGGCGTTCAGACTCTCACACTCCCCTGCACCTCTTCAAGCCGACGCAACTAGGTAATAGCCGAAATCGATTCAAAGCACCCCCTCACCCCATGGAACATGGAGAGCCTGATTACCGCCGTTCCAGGATGGAATGAAGATGCTGCATTTGGATTCAATCAAGGAACCTTGGTTATGCTTCTTGGTGGAATAATATGTTGTATTGTAATTCGCTTTATTCTTTCAAATTACATTTCTGATATGTTCCTAAAATTAGGAATAAAACAAAAAATTGCACTAATTGCTATTCGTGATTCTTCGGGTACCTTGGGAACTGCAATTTCAAGTGGTATAATGATGATAATAATACAAAATACAGTTTCAATTGAACAAGCAAAGTTTCCAATAATTCTCGAAGATGTTGTTCTCCCGTTAATCGAATTAATCTTCTATTTCACCCTAATTTTCTGGGCATTCAAATTGGTTCCTGCAATCTATGCAATCGTTGATCGATTGGATGGGGAAGGAGATATGGAAGGCACAACAAAGACACTAATTTCCGCTCTTGAAAGTATGATGAGATTCTTCATCGTTGCTTTCGGATCAGTTCTAATTGCTGGCTCACTAGGATTTGACCTCAGTGCTATTCTCGCAGGTCTAGGCATTAGTGGAATTGCACTAGCCCTGGCCGCTAAAGATTCAATTTCAAACATCTTTGGAGCAATTACGGTACTTTTGGATCGACCCTTCAAGGTTGGAGATTGGGTTGTAATTGGAAGTAGTGAAGGTGAAGTAATTGAGATCAATTTACGAACAACTCAAATCAGAACTTCAATAGATTCTGTTGTAACCTTCCCAAACGCTAGCCTAGTAAATACTCCAATAGAAAATTATGGACTTCGAAGATGGAGGCGATATCAACCATTCTTGCATCTTGATCTGGATAGTAATCCAGAAAGCGTTGAGCAATTTTGTGATGATTTATTGAAATCAATTGAAGATAACGAAAAGACGACAAAGAAAGATGCTTCTTTTGTTAGAGTTCAAGCTCTTGGCCCTCAAGCAATAGAAATTTCATGTAACTTGTATTGGGACACATCTTCAGGAACTGAAGAGAAGGAACTCAAGCAAGATTTCCTTCTAGGTGTAATGAAATTAGCAAAATCACTAGACTTGCATTTCTTTGAACCAAGACTACGACGGCAAAAGTGAGGTGATTCATTGGCGTTAATGGTCTTGCTTAGACACGGACAATCCGTATGGAATGCAGAGAATATATTCACCGGGTGGACAGATGTTGATCTCTCTCCAAAAGGAGAAGAAGAAGCAAAATCTGCTGGAGAAAAAATGGCTGGAATCAGTTTTGACGTGATCCATACAAGCGAATTAATTCGGGCACAAAAAACAGCGGAAATTGTAATGTCTCATAACAATGCATCGAATAACCCTCCAACACGACAGGATCAACGACTTAATGAGCGACACTATGGATCTTTGCAGGGTCTGAACAAAGACGAAACAAGAGAAAAATACGGAGATGAACAGGTTCACATTTGGCGTCGATCCTACGATGTTCCACCTCCGGATGGAGAAAGCCTAGAGATGTGCGCTGAACGAACACTCCCCTATCTAATTGAAGAAATTGAGCCTGATCTAAGAGCTGGAATGAATGTGCTTGTAGCAGCTCACGGAAATTCCTTGAGAAGTATTGTAATGTCGATTGAAAATCTAAGTCCTGAAGAAATTCTTGCTGTCGAAATCCCCACTGGAATACCTATTCACTATCAATTTGAAAATGGAATCTATTCTCGAATTAATTAGATTCGCCTGTATCTTTTCGAAACCGTTTGATGAAACGGAACAAAAGACGAGAAAAAATCATTGATGCTAAGAGAAAAAGGACCGAAACCCACAATGGATTTTCTGTTTCAGTGGCTAAAAACCAAGTCACAATTAGTATTCCTGCTCCGTAAAATGCGCGGAAAATTGAAAAAAATAGAAACGACTTAAACAAGGGATTCTCCGTTAGACGGGTGAACCAACTACGTTCCATGTGAACCCTAGATGAACTAACTTCAAAGTAATGTCGTTAGCATTGGAATATTCATGTCAGATAGCCTGCCGTTTAGGTGCAATGTTCATCTTCCTCTTGTTATCGTTTTTGTTTTTCATGACGATTTTCGCTGGAGTGGGACTAGCATCTATATTGGTCAAAGAAGATACGACTGACGATTATTTAGTCGC
>JASLJW010000035.1 GCA_030747885.1 Candidatus Thalassarchaeaceae archaeon | reverse complement strand
CCATCACCCAATACTCCTTCACCATGACAATCATCAACGAAAACCATCGCATCATATTCTTCAGCAACGTCAACTATTTCATCCAAGGGAGCAATGTCTCCATCCATACTGAAAACACCATCAGTAATAATCAATTTTCGTTTAGCATCCTGATTTTCCTTCAAAACCGCTTCCAATGCCCCAACATCATTATGTGGATAAACAGCGCGTTGGGCCTTGGTTAATCTGACACCATCAATAATTGAGCCATGATTAAGTTCATCAGAGATAATCACGTCTTCCTTTCCATTCACGAGAGTGGGGATTAATCCCACATTTGCTGTGTATCCAGCAGAATAAATCAATGCAGCCTCGACACCTTTGAAATCAGCAGCAACTCTTTCAGCCTCAAGATGAAGATCCATTGTTCCTGCAATAGCTCGCACAGACCCACTTCCGGCACCATATCTTCTAGTTGCTTCAATAGATGCTTCAACGACTCTAGGGTGAGTTGAGAGATTGAGATAATTGTTAGCAGAGAGCATTATCGTCTCTTTTCCATTAATTACAACTCGAGGTGCATTTGCAGATTCAAGGACTGGTGGATCCCAATTCAAGCCGGATTTAGAGAGTTCCTCAAATCGTTCTCTCATCCAATCAAGGTCCTTCGCCATACAACTGCCATGTTCTAGTCCACCATGATGCTTCCGTTCATCGCTGCGTTGAAAACGAAAGGACATAGAGCGAAGAGTATGGGCAACGTACCGTTAGCAGTGGTTCTAGGAATTGCTCAAGATGGGGGAGTCCCTCAGCCTGGATGCTATTGCGAAACATGCCTCATTTTTTCAAGACAGGGGAATCAACTCTCTCCGGCATCTATTGCAGTAATAGATGGCGATGACTTACATCTGGTAGATGTGTCGAGAGATTTAGATCGACAATTACGAATGCTTCCCAAAAAAGGAATCAAAATAACTGATGTTTGGCTTACCCACGGGCACCTCGGACATGTAGACGGAATAGGATTATTTGGAAGAGAAGCAATGGGTGCAAAAGGAATCAGGATTCATGCGAGTGACTCGATGATGAGACTAATAGAAGAAACTCCAAGGTGGAAAACTATGATTGAACAGGGAATATTGATTCCATGTCCATTCAAGGGAAACATGGAAATCCGAACATCTCAATCTCTTTCTATTACCCCTATACAAGTACCTCATCGAGATGAATGGACAGATACCCACGCATTCATCATTAGAGGGCCAACAATGTCAATCCTACATCTTCCAGATCACGATTCATGGAAAGACACTTTGGAAATGGTCGGGAAGAAAACAATCCATGAATGGTTTCAATCCTTAGAAGTAGATACTTTCCTAATTGATGGGACATTTTGGTCACCAGATGAATTGAAGCATCAGGAGAATGTACCTCATCCACCTGTATTGGAAACACTACAACGCCTAGGGATGAAAAAGAATAATTCGATGGATATTCGTTTCATACATTTGAATCACACAAATCCACTTCTAATACAGGAATCTAAAGAAACAAAATATCTCAAAGATTCAGGATGGAGTCTCGCAAAAGAAGGAGAGCAATTTTTCCTCTGATTCAATCAAACGGAATAGGTAAATGCTGCAACAATTCGCAGTAAACTATGCGGCTGTCTGGAACAGTGACCAGCGGACTAGGTCGGGCGGCAGTATTCATGTCACAATCACATTACCAAGACCAATTTCGAAAAATTATTGGAGCAACTGCGTGGCCAGGGACATTGAATGTCCATGTCGAAAACCGTGACTTAAGCAACTATATTGCATTACGGCAAAAAGCAGGCATCGATACATTAGATCTAGATTCAACACTGGTAGAAGCTGTCTCAAAAATAAACACCTCAGATATTGAATCATTCCGTATCAGAGGGTTTCTTAGAGAGGGGAGATCATTTGGAGGGGCAACGGCATTTAAGGCTGAAATTAGTATTACAGAATCACAAACTATTGCTTGTGCAATCTTAATCCCAGACCTTACACGCCATGTCGAAGTAATCGAAGTAATTGCTGATGTTTTCCTGCGAGAATCCCTGGATCTAGAGGATGGTTCAATCGTCAACCTCAGTCTCCTTTGAATCGATTGTCATTCCTAGTATCCATCCTCTCTGCAATAACAAATCAATCTCTCTCCGAGCGATTTCTTGCCATCTTTCATGCAATCTTTCTTCCCCTCCAAGAGGAGGATTTGACCATGCTCCCACTGCTTCAATTGGCATCACGTCCAAATCAGGTAATGCAGGATGATTGATTGTCCAAAGAGTTAGCCAATCAGCAGATGAACGGCCGAAATCAACCTCTTCATTTGGGCGATGAAGGGCTCGAATAACCTCTGATAATTCTATTCTATCGGTTGCTAAACCATGGAGAGCTGATGCGATTCGTCGTACTTGGTTCCATAGGAATGATTCCGCTTCGATTCGGAAACCAACTACTCTGCCTGTGAAATCAACCCAAGGAGTACAACTATGAATAGTACGAACTGTAGTTCGCCCCTCCTCTACTCGACAAAAATTTGTGAAATCATGTCCTCCTTCGAAAATTCGGCACCACCTAGAAACCCTCTCAGGAGATACATCTAGGGGCCATCCTGGTAACGCTTGAAGACGATAAAGATAGATTCTACGCCTAGCAATTCTAACGAATACATCATCAGAAACGGTATACGCCCCCCACACGAATATATCATCAGGTAATCGATCATTGATTGCCCGTAAAAGACTCTCCTCACCGATACTCTCCCATCGTTCTAAAGGAAAATCAAATGATGCGAGATTCATTCGAACATGTACTCCTGCATCTGTTCGTGAAGAAATCCAAATGTGTTTTTCAGATTCCAGCCAACCCAACTTCTTCAGGGTCTTTTCAATTTCCCCTTGAACCGTCCTCAAATCAGGTTGAATTTGAGAGCCATGGAATCCATCACCTAGATATCCAAAACAAATGACTACTCTTTGAATTTCTGAAGTAGTGGCCTCAGCTTCATCAGCCTCGGTCATGAGTCCGCCCTCACTCTTCGGCTAGATATTCTACTGCTTCCTCAGAGGATGTGAAACCCATCCCCAAAAAGGCAAATTCGACCGCTACTGGAATAAACTGCTTAGCAAAGGCCTCGCTCCTATCGAAATTCGTCTTAAAGTCGATGTTATCGATTAACATCTTAGATGCTTGAAAGAGATCTGCAGTCACATCGAATTCTTCAGATGAGTCACCTAATTCCTTCAATTTCTTAAGTTCCCTGATTGCCTTTGGAATTCTGTCAAACTCAATCAATGCATTAGCATATGCTGCTTGGTATTCTGTGCTCGTAGGGTCTAGTTTTGTAGCCCTCTGGAAATATGACTGGATTTGTCCTTCGTTAATTCTCTCCTTGCCCTTTTCATCGAAATTTCCTTTCTCCTGGATTTCAAAAAGAGCCGCTTCAGCCCACCCATGATATCCAAGTGGACTGTCTCCATGTCCTTCGATAATCGTTTCAAAAATTCCCATAGCTCCCATGTAATCTCCACCCATAATACATTGGGCTGCTTTGATTGTCAGTTCTTCATCCACCATGCGTCCACCGGTGCGACCTCAGCAACGATGGTTCATCAACGGTGCGGATGAGTAGAAGTTACTCTACAACTTCAATTTCAGATGAATCAGGCGTAGTTTCAGCATCTGATGACTCGGTAGTTGCACCATCTACAGGCGCTCCCGGGCGTGTGCGTAATTCGTTTACCAAGGCATACACATCCATAGGATTTCGAATGCCATAGAAACAATCCTCTGGATCCAAATCAACAGTTGTTCTAGTTCTCTGTAATCGGATTACTACAAACATAAAGCGAATCATTCGGACTAGGAAATTACTACTTGTTTTGGTTGCAGCATCACTTACTTCTGCCGCTGTCCCAATACCTACAGACATGGATTCCTGGCGAAGACCCATCCCCGAAGCAGTAATTACATGGAGGCTGCCCTATCCAAGAATTCTCCCAATTAGCCCGCGTTCCACCTTAAGATTCTCAATCTTGGTCAAACTTATTGCATGACTATTTGCATCAATGAACTTCAAAAATTCCTTCTTCAGATATACTTGCTTACCTGTAATTACGTAAGTAAATGCTCGTTGATACATCACCGTGAGAAGGAACATCACTCCAGCATACGCTCCCCCAAAAATAAGATACAGCATGTTATTCCAATCTGGAAGAAAACCCATTTCATCTGTTCCAAGAATTCCACCTATAATCCCACTAGTGAACATTTCTTCAAAGAAAAATAGCCCGGGTGTAATAGATATCACAAGTAACGAAACTGTGTACAATCCCCCAGAAGTACTAAAATTAACAAATCGATTAATCCAAGTCAAACCAATCATCAAAAAGAAGAATCCTACAATTCCAGTCTCCGCCACAATGTCGAGTAACCACATTACCAGGCCTAAACCTCCGGAATCTTCACTACGGTCGAATAAATCACCATCATTCATGGACCAAAACATTACATGAATTCCAAAAACAATCAAAATAAGGAAATAACGTGGAAACATCGACAGGAAGGTTGGGCCTGATCGATAATACGGCTCCTCGTATGAAGACATTTCAGGAACAGCATTTCGTGCAGCCTCAACGTCTAGTCCATTCCTGAATTCATCCATCTTCTCTCCCATGTCGGCCCCTCTGTACTACGTTCTACGGGTTCGTATATAACGGCATTCCGGGAACGCTCACATCTAATGCAAAATACCCCATGAATGCTCAGCATTCCCCCTAATCCATTCATAATCAGAAGGTGTACGGACTTCAATTTCGTCAATTATTACGAGTTTCTCCACTGTTAATGGATATTCATTGTAAGTAAAATGTGATTTCAAACCCATCCTCGTAGGTTGATCAAAGGTCCAATGTGCGCGACTTGTTGCCCGCAAAATTGTACTTAATTGAGTCCGGCCATTCCAGACACGTACCTTGAAAGATGGGAGGGGGTGGCCATCTGAATCTAATGGCCCACCATCAGAGGGGTGAATCAGTTCAACCTCGCATTGTTCAAATCTCTCTGTTCGACCTCTTCTGGCATCGTGAAACAAACCAGCAGTCCTAAGGGGGAATCTATGCCTATCCCTACGTTTCCATGGGCGAGAATCATTTGCCGAGACAGATAGAGAGAGGTGAGGCATAAACCAATCAAAATATGAACCATCATCGAAATGGAGGAAACCCCAGAACCAAGGAACAGAAGGTGCCTGAACAACAACTTTCTGAAAATATGCAGAACCTTCAACAGCCTCTCCATCTATTGTCCCAGATGCTCTTGTTCCATGTAAGCGAAGAATGTCATATCCCATAGAACCCGCAAACAAATTATGGGATCGAGTCGCAGCTGAAAGTGGGGGATTCCAAGGAGTCATTTCAAGATTAAATGAATTAGGAGCCCCCTTTTCCACCATATTTTGATCCGATTTCAAGCGTAACCAAAAGGCACTATTATCTGGTCGAAGACCCATTGAAAGGTCATCCTCAGTTAATGGCACGATTGCACCACCTCCAATATCTGATGGCCAGAGATTGTGCCTATGATCTAATGCAAGCATTCGGCATTTCCTAAGGACCAATGGCTCAAACATTTTCTCACCATCATACCACCAAGCCGCTACCATTCCCCCTAGAGTGTGCCCCCCATCTTCATCGGTGTGGAAACGTTGTCCTTCCCATGGAACTCCACTTACATCAATCGATGCTGTATCCTTTGTAGACCAAAGAACCATCAGTTGTTTGGAACGTTCTGGATGCTTGTCACAAGGAAGTACGACCAACCACCACCACCACTGCCAAGTAAACCGGTGGAGGGGAGGGAGAAAATCAAGGCGCCAGAGGGTGTCCAGGTCCCCCTCGAAATGCTCCATGAACCGCGAAGTGTGGGTCGGCTGATGAATTGAACTCTAATCGATCTCTCTTCGACCAAGGAAAGATTGACCAATCATTACCCATATTCCGATATATGCAAGTAAAAAGAAGGCAGAAACCAATAAGGAAACTATGGGTTCCGATGATACAACAGGTTCATTCCAAAATACAGAGAATACTACTGAAGAATTGAAAAATCCAGAACCTATGATGTCGTAATAACCTGAATCCGGCCAAGCAATTAATGCAGCAGAATTTACCATCTCAAGCCCCCAATGAGACACAGAAAGCCATGCTACTCTACTCTGACCTGAGGTGAGGAGTGAGAAGAAGGCCATGATAAATTCCCAAACTCCCATTACCAAAGCGATGTAAATACCGAATTTCTTTGAAATTACTCCTAAGGCGGAGAAGGTGGTAGAATATGCTAAGAGAACTAGGGCAGAAGTTATCCCAATAATTAGCCAAACAGTCAAATCTTGGAATCTGAAGAGGGAATCCCCAGGGCCAATGAAACTGGTTACTAAACCTACGAATAACGCTAATGCAACCATGTAGGGCGCGGCTATTGCCATAAATCCAAGAATTCGATAAACGAAAAATTCGGCTCGATGAATTGGTTTTCCTACCAGATAATACATTGTA
>JASLJW010000034.1 GCA_030747885.1 Candidatus Thalassarchaeaceae archaeon | reverse complement strand
AGACTTGATTTCATCGAACCACTTACTCCTGCTAATAATACAATATGCCCTTGCGGAATGCCCCCTTGCATCCTTTGGTCTAGTCCATTCACATATGTGGGAATCCGAATGTTGGCATCGCTCATAGGTCCACCGTTCGATAGGAGGTACGGGGAGGACATAAACGCCTCCATCGCGTGAGTACTATCATGGCCCGAAGAATCCGCCTCGCTTCTGCTTCATCACGAAGGTTGGATTGGCTAACGAATCACCTACTGAGTCAGGCGGAAATAGAGGCAATACCACTAGTTGGGGAAGAGCAATCAACGGATGGCGAAGTGTCCCTTCAAGTCACTCAAGTTTTGGATGATAAGATTTCTCGAGCTCGGTTGCAATATTTCCTTGAATCCCAGAATGCTGTAGAGCATGATTCTATTCCCCCTCCCAATCTATGGGTAGTTTCTGATACATTAGTTGAAGATCCTAATGACATATCTGTTGCTCTCGGTCAACCAGAAAATGAACTTTCAGCATTGAGAATGTTATTGGATCTATCAGGGTGCCGTCATCTTGTTTGGTCTGGGACTGCAATTCTTGATTTTGAACATTCTGAACCAATGGTAACTCGATTTGTTGAATCAGCAATTGTTGAGTTTGAAACATTGGATGAATCATCTTTGAATGAATTACTTTCATCGGGATCATGGAAAGGAAAGGCAGGAGGATATGATCTGGCAGGCCATGCTGCATCATTTACACAATTGGTAGAAGGAGAGGAAGTGACTGTCCTTGGTTTTGCGAGTAAAGCAATTGAAGAAATAAGAAAAATCATTGATTATTCAGATTCAAATTCGTAAGGATCTAGTGGTTCATGTATCTCATTCCAGAACATTGGAATTCTTTGCCAAGATCCATTTTCAGGAATTACTTCTTCTTTCCACCAAGAAAGCATTCTGAATAATGCAAGTAGAAATGGGGTAGCAATAATTGCCGTTCTGATCCCAATTGGTAGCGTTTCAAAAACTAATTTTTCTCTTAGAAATGGCCCAGAAATCGAAATTGCAGCAATCAAAACGATAATGCTCGTGGGCCATCCGTTTCTCCGAGAATCTTCTCTTCTATGCAAATGATCTTCATGTAGAGTTGAGATATAACCAATAGCAATTCCAGCACCAATTGGTAGAATCATCAGGAATCCGTTTCCAATGAAAACAAACATTCTGGGAGACGATGAATCGATTGCCCATAGGAAAATTGAGACTACTCCAATAACTGGAATTAACAGACATGAAACAACAATTAGTGCACTATAATGTACAGATTTTCTAGAACGTTGAACAATTCGTAGAGGGTTCAACATTGTTCCTAGAACCAAGATTACGCCCCCTCGGAGAAGATATGGGATCGATTCCCCGATATATGTGAAATACAATGCTATTTCGCTAGCGAGATGAATCATAATTACTGAACCAATGATCATACTTCTAATGCTAATTTGATTGGTAGGAATTAGCCTCCACCCCTTTCTTCGATTGAAGTAACTCAAGGCCAAAGCCCAACAAATTGGAACCCATATGAGGTCAACTGTTAGCCACATTGCCAGATACATAATTTCTATTTTTGCAGGATTTAGTCCAGTGAGAATACAAATCATTGAACCAATTAGGATTGTAATTCCTGGTGCAATTCCTGCAATTCCTACCGGGTCTGAATTTCCTAGATTTCTATTTGCGAGAAATGTCCTAATTGGATTCCATAGGTGGACATATTGGAATGCGAATGCTGACATTCCAATCAATAATGTTTGATAGAAGAATTCGATATTTCCAATGATCAATCCGATGAAAATGATGATGATTCCACCCAAATTCAAATTTTGAACAGATTTTAGAGATGATTCCTCAAAGGGTACGAATTTATGGATGAAAGGAAGCACATCGAATGCAGCACCTAGGACGAAACACATCATCCATCCATGTGAAGCCACAATTGTTCCAATCAGAGTCAATTCAATCGGACTTAATTCACCCTGTGCAATTAGCCCGATTGGGGAAATAAAGGTCCAAAGGCCTGCCAAGACAAACAAGATTGCACCGAGTATCCCTGATTGAGTTAACTCCAGATAGGTCCCCGAAGTCGATTTGTGCTCGTTGGCTTCTACCACGAAAGTTCTAGAGCATTCTAGTCTTAATGGCTCACCCGTATTTTGGGAGTGAATATGGTTATGATTGATTTTCTCCCATGCGTTTCACCATCTTCTCAATTTGTCGAACAGTATCTTCCGACAGATGGTGTTCAATTCCTTCAGTTTCATGATGCGCAGTTGTTTCTTCAATCCCAAGATTCCTTAGGAATCTGAATAGAATACTATGACGCTCCCGCATCCATTCAGCGTGTTCTCTTCCTTTTGGGCATAATTTCACTGGGCGATATGGAACTTGTTCAATCCACCCATCTTTTGCCATTTTACTAAGCATCCTGACTACCGTTGGCCTTGAAATCGCAAGATTAGAAGCAATATCTGCGACCCTTGCTTCTCCGTTTCGATCCTCTAACTCCACTATGATTTCCAAGAAATCTTCTATTCGAGAACTAACTCTTCCAATTCTACTACTCATTTCTCTAATGTGTGCTGACTTGAGCCCTTCCAAACGGTCCTGCTGTTCCATTTCTGCACCTATTAATTCTCAATTATATTGATTGATTTTTCATCCATGCCCATGTTCTCTCGATTCCGTCCTTTAGAGAGACTTCTGCATTCCAACCCAACGCTTGTTCAGATGCTGTAATATCTGGCAATCTACGAATTGCATCCCCCGGATTTGAAGCTACAAAGATTGGTTCAATTTCAGATCCACTAACCTCTACACACATATCTACTAATTCTAGAATAGATGTTTCTATGGTCGAGCCAAGATTGAACGCTTCACCGGTCAAGTTACTTCCATCTATTCCTGAATCAAGATCTCCTGCTAATTTGATCCCTCTAACCACATCTTCAACCCAAGTGAAGCATCTTGATTGGCCTCCCTTCCCATGAATTTCCATCGGTTCATTCCGCAGACATTTTTCTAGAAGCATGGAAACTACTTGCCCATGGTTGTCTCCTGGAAGACGTGGTCCATACGAATTGAATGGGCGTACAATTCTCCCATCCATTGAGTGAGTTTGAATTGCATGATGGACAAGTAATTCACCGATATACTTCGAAGCTCCATATGAATGACGTTGATGCATATTGGAGGGGGAGAAAATACTGGAACTTGTCTCCTTAAGAGGCATTTCAGATTGTTCCCCCCACGCTTCAGGGCTACTAGTAAATACAAATCGTGCACCTTGAGATGTTGCGAAATCTAAAGCCGCAGTCAAGGTATTATGGTTTATCTTCACCACTAAATCGGGTCTTTCATGGAACCAACGTGTCCCATTTATCGCTGCAAGATGGTAAACAACATCCACTCCACCACCCAAACGCCGAAGAGCGATTTCGAAACTTTCTGGATTACTTGCATCTTTCATTACCACATGAAAAGGGATACCCATTTCTGCGGCTGATGACTTGCAGGTCTCCAGATTACGTTGTTTCCCCCTGAACATATCATCGATAACACAAATTTCATGGAAATCGAGAAGAAGTGACTCGCAAAGATGACTTCCAAGGAAGCCCGCTCCTCCGGTTACTACCACTCGCATGATTGGTCAGAGGGGGGGGCCGCGTAAGTGCTTCACCCCTTCAAGCATCAATTCTTGAAGTGACTTCTAGAGATACCCTTCCATTCTTTAATTCCATGTGGATTTCATCTCCCGAATTAATTTCCATACATGGATCTATGTCAAATCCGGTTGCATATGGGACCCCAAGAAGTGAAGCCGCAGGCATTGAAAGAGGACACACATCTCGATTAATTATTGCTTTAGGTCCTTTGCCAGTGTAGATTAGACCCATCAAGACATATGGTGCAACTGTTGAACCTGAACCCTTGGGATAAATCAAGATTGAATCTTCGATTGCAATGCCATCCAATGGGTGTCCGGGGTCTTCGATTATTCCAGTGTCTCGATTGACATAACCAAGGTATGTAATTGGAACATCGGTAACTAACGCCTTGCCTTTGATATCCCATTCAGACTGACTGGGTAGACTACTTCCAGATAATTTTGTCTCGCCTAATTGGTGGGTTTTTGCAGTATGGGCATTGGAGTGACTTTTTTGTTCTAGAGTTGGCCTTTTGCCTTGTATTCTATTTGGGTCAAAGGCTACTGCAACGCATTCTTCAATTGTAGATACACTCGTTGGCATTTTGTTTAGCCCACTTGTCAGATAATGTTCTGCCTTCAATGAATTTGTTAGTAGGTGGTTGTACCTTTCACGATTGTAAGGAGTCACTTCTGGACAAGTGTCCTTCAGAACAAGAGCCCCTGCCTCTTCTAGTAAATCGATAGTTCCATCCAATGAGAGAGTTTTGAAATTATAACTGGATGTGAATACCCATAATCGTTGTCCTGGTATCCTACTTCCTAATTCCATTTGAGTTCGCACTGCCGCGGCTGTGGCTCGTACTTCTCCTATACTTGCTTGAGGGCAACCTATCACAACTAGGTCAACGACTCCTTTAGGTGCAAGTTCTAAGTATCTTTCAGCTAGTGATTTTTCATTGAAAATTAGGGTTGATTGCGATTTCGATAAATCTACCCCTTCTTCCTCAATCCACAACATGGGGCATCCATGATTTGCCGCAGCGGCAGTTAGTGCTTTCATCATTTCAAACGAGGGGTTTTCAGGAAGTCCCCGAATTACAGGCATTGGCCCCCATGGCATTTTCCATTCAGATGATCTCTGTGCTCCAATCCAATCGCCAAGAACACTCCAATCAGTTGAGTCTTCCATTATTGCATCTACATTTACGATTAAATTTGGAATTCTATTTTCTGGCAAGTGTAGCCCCCATTTTGGGGCCCAACCTGTTAGGGCAGTAGCAAGTGCAGATAACCCCGATTCTCTATTGGTAATCAAAGAAGTGTAAGAATTGGAGAAACAAACTGCATTGGATTCTGCCCACGAACCGATTCCTTCTTCTTCAATTCCTCTATCATATGGGGTGCAAGAAAGAGTTGCCTTGATTCCGAGTTTTGAATATGCGTGTATAATTTCGAATTGTTGTTCGAGGAAATCAGGGTGATTAATCCCCATTTCCTCCATTTTTTCATGATCACATCCAGCGCTGTTAAGGGTTGTAGGAATCGACACCTTTCCTTCAGGATCACTTGAAAGGTCAGAAAGAAAGGTCCTCAGCCCGTGCCCTCCCGTGAGTACGCTAACTCCACTAACATGTGCACTAGAGCATTGGATGAATTCAGTAGCTCCCGAAACTGCTGCTAAATCTACAATCAACCGAGCCGCTTTCTGTTTAGATTCCCCTTCGGAACCAGAAAGCATGTTTTCAAGTTCAGGTGGAATATCCATTCAATCATCACTATCCTAATTTTCAATCCTTTTTTGCAGCAAGAGGTTGCCGCCATCCTTGTCCAAACGCTCTTTGTGAAACACGTGGTGCAGGAGGCATTTGCCATCTTTTATGTTCGTTCATTGAGAAACGACGGAGCAAATCTCGAATCAACAAAATATCTAGTCCAGTAAATCCAGAAATTGCCTCTGCGTCTAATCCTTCTTCCATATGTAATTGCAAAATTGAGTCAAGGACTTCATAGGGGGGCAGGCTATCTTGATCCGTTTGTTCGGGGGCTAATTCTGCCGAAGGAGGTTTAGTCATTGTAGATTCGTTAATTGGGGCTACATTTCCTGATGATACTGCTTCGGAATTGATTGTCTTTGCCAATTCATAGACTTCAGTTTTCCATACGTCACCTAATGGGGAATATCCTCCAGCCATATCACCATATAAGGTACAATAGCCCATGGCTAATTCTGATTTGTTTCCAGTGGTGATTGCCATTGCCCCTCTTGCGTTAGCGACGCCCATAACGAGCATTCCTCTAAGTCGGGATTGAACATTTTCTGCAGCAACTGGGTTTCCTTTTTCTAATTCATCATTTAATGTAGAGTCAGCAGCGTCATGCATTGATTCTATTGGCATTGACAATAATTCGATTCCGAGTTTATCAGCAGTATCTTCGGCATCCGAAATAGAGTGTTGGCTTGAATGACGACTAGGCATTGAAATGCCAGTGACATTTTCTTTGCCCAATGCCCTCACTGCTAGTGCGGCGGATACAGCTGAATCAATTCCACCACTCATTCCTAGGACTACCGATTCTAGACCTGATTTGTTACAATAATCTCGAAATCCTATCGTGATTGCTTCCAACAACTCCAAACTCCGATTGTTTACAGGAGGGGGGCCTTCAAAAAGAGGGCAATCAATTGATTCATTACCATTCAGTGTTAGGAAATGCCCTGATTGATTTTCGGTATCAATTAATAGAATCCCTTCTTTCCAAGCTGGTGCTTGGAGCATTTTTCCATCAGGCCAAGCTACGAGACTTCTTCCATCGAAAATGAGATCATCATTCCCTCCCACTTGGTTGCAAAGAAGGAAAGGATGTCCAAGGGTTCTAGCAGCGCATCTTGCAACTTCAGCTCTTGTTTCTTGTTTCTGAATATGATATGGAGATGAAGATAGATTAAGTGACATTTGGAGAGACCCACCTTCTAGAGAGAAGGATGCAAGTTGCTCAATCGGGTCCACCGAGTAATCCGATGGTACTAATCCGGCATGTTGCCAAGCATCTTCACAAATAGTGACTCCAATGCATTGACCATTGAGGAGTCGTAGAATTCCTGGTTTGGAATCAGGATGAAAATATCTCTCTTCATCAAATACATCGTATGTGGGGAGTAATTGTTTCTGCGTTACCACTCTAGTTGGACGATTTGGAATGATTCGAATCGCTCCATTCCCAGGTTTTGTCCTCTCAGTTTCTGGCGGGATTGGTGATCCAATTATCGTCGGGATATTCGTATGAAGTGTATTAGTGGCATCTAGACATCGGCGTACGAAGCCATGTTTCTCAAGAAGGTCTCTTGGAGGGTAACCAGATATTGCTAATTCTGAACTTACTGCCAAATCAGCATCGTTTTCGTGAGCGATACGGACTGCATTTTCTATAGCTTTAGCATTGCCTACAATGTCTCCTACAGTAAGGTCCAATTGGAGGAGTGCGACGATGGTCATAGTTGCCTCACTCCGCACTCCTATCTTGGTTCATTCAACGTTCCGATTTTCTGACCTTCTAATTGAACTCATCATTTGATTGAAATTAGGAATTAATGGCAGGAAATTCCATATTTTTTCAGACGCCAGTAATTGTATGGCCATGGTGTCAGGAAACCGACAATCAACATTGGAATCACAGCCATTGGGTCCAACCCCAATTGCCCACCGGTGTAGATTAGATCTGTGACTTCCATGGCGATTTCCATCATTAGCATGGAGATAAATGACATGCCAAATGCAGTCGAAAGTGCATTTCTGAAATCCATCTGGCCACGAACTAGAATTGCAGTTTCTAACATCACGCTCGTGGCAAGCCCGTTGATTAAAGGTAGTAAGAACAAGAAGATGATGTACAAATCGAAGCTGCCCGAACCGGGGGTAATCAAGTCCCAACTTAGATGGTGGTGGATACCATAGTGCTGGTATGCTGCTAGTGTACCGAACTCTCCGATTGAACAGCCGATTAAGCACCATTTTGTGTTGTGAGCGGATTGTTTCCAAATTCCACCATCTTTCCAGTTAAATTCACTTTTTTGAACTACTACCTGCTCCTTATTTCCCACTCCATAGCCTAACGAAATGATGGTTTGCTCTGTTACGTCTAGTGCCACACCTTGTAAGCTGACTTTTCCAGAATCTAAATTCACGTTGATATTGTATGCTCCTTCTAGAGAAGAAAGAGCATCTTCGACTCGTCCTACACAAGACATGCAGGTCATACCTGAAATTGAGGTGGACACAGCATCATCCATGTTTACTGGTTACTGAGGTTGTATTTCAATCCCGGTAGACATTTGTCTTCTTTTCCCCATCAGTTTCAAGTCAGAACCCAAAGTCCAACGGTTCATGCCAGCACCTGAACCGGCGGGAGAACTTGACCCGGTATCTCTTGAGGAGAAGACCATGCGCTTATGGTCAGATGAGAATACATTCCAACGCAGTGTTGAGTCTCGACGTGGCAACACTCCATTCATTTTCCTTGAAGGCCCCCCTACTGCGAATGGTCGGCCAGGCATACACCATGTAGTTGCTCGAACATTCAAGGATTTAGTTTGTCGATGGAAGGCAATGGAGGGTCATTTCGTAGAAAGAAAGGGTGGATGGGATACGCACGGCCTTCCAGTAGAGATTGAAGTACAGAAACGCCTTGATTTAATGAGCAATGAGGCAATTGAAGAGTTCGGGATCGCTGAATTCAATGAAGAATGCCGAAAATCAGTCTGGACGTATGAAGAAGCTTGGCGAGAGATGACTGAAAGAATGGCATTTTGGGTCGATTTAGACCAGCCCTATGTAACTCTAGACAATAATTTCGTCGAATCATGTTGGTGGGCATTGAAACAAATGTTTGACAAAGGTTTCCTTTACAGAGGGCATAAGGTACTCCCTTATTGTCCTCAGACAGGTACATCATACTCTAGTCACGAAGTAGCCTTAGGATACAAGGAAGTAGAAGAGCCATCGGTATATGTTAAATTCAAATTGGAAGATACAGATGCATCAATCTTGGCTTGGACTACGACTCCATGGACACTTCCTGGAAATGTTGGATTAGCAGTTGGCCCTGAGGTCTCCTACGTTCGAGTCAGAGTACTCGAAGAACCGGCTTCGTGGGAAGGATTTGGAGGTGCATCAATCGGTGAAGAGATGATACTCGCTAAGGACCTGATGAAAGAGGTATTAAGACACCAAGTCGAAGTTGTCGAAGAATTCCTAGGTTCCGATTTGATTGGCCGTTCTTACAGTCCTTTGTTCCCTGATGCAGTAGATCGCGGTGATTCATCATCTGCTTGGACAGTGTTGAGTGCTGATTGGGTCACAACTACAGATGGTACAGGAGTTGTTCATACTGCTGTAATGTATGGTGAAGATGACTATAATCTTGGGATGGAGGTAGGCCTCCCCGCAGAGCATACTGTGGATATGGATGGCCGCTTCGTTCAAGGAACACATCCTCGCCTCGATAATCGATATGTCAAAGATTGTGATGAAGAAATCATGGAAATTTTGACGGAATCCAATCTTTTGTATCGTCAGAAGGCGTACTCTCACGATTACCCTCATTGTTGGAGGACCGACCATCCATTGTTGTACTATGCCATGGATTCATGGTTTGTTAGAATGACTGCCGTTAAGGATCGTTTGTTGGAATTTAATGATCAAGTTGAATGGGCCCCTGATTGGGTCGGTGAAGGTAGATTTGGAGAATGGCTCAGAAATGTCAAGGATTGGGCAATTAGTAGAGAACGTTACTGGGGTACTCCATTGCCTGTGTGGCGTTCAGAATCCGGTGAGATGAAATGTCTAGGTTCTATTGCAGAATTGCAAGCCGAGGTTGCAAAGGCAAGAGAAGCAGGGATTGAGAATCCTGAATGTCCTGATGATGTTGACTTACATCGTCCTATTGTTGATCAGTTTGTTCTAATCAGTGAATCTGGAGAACCAATGAATCGAGAACCATTTGTCATGGATTGTTGGTTTGATTCAGGATGCGCATCCTTTGCTCAATGGCATCATCCGTTTGATGATCCTCAAGTGTTTGAGAACAATTTCCCAATTGACTACATTTGTGAAGGAGTAGATCAAACTAGAGGCTGGTTCTACACATTGTTGGCAGTATCAACTACCGTTTTTGACTCTCTATGTTACAAGCGTTGTTTGAGTTTAGGTTTGATTCTTGATGCTGAAGGAAAAAAGATGTCCAAATCCCGAGGCAATATTGTTGATCCGTGGGATCATTTCAATCGCGAGGGAGCAGATGCAACAAGATGGTACATGGTAACTGCAGGTGCTCCATGGAATCCAATGAAGTTCGACCCTAATGGAGTAAGAGAGACGTACGCCAAGATGTTCTTGACTTTGTGGAATTGTTATCGCTTCCATGCCGATTATGCAGCAATGGATGGTTTTGATCCTGAGGAATCTAGTAAGATAATAGCAATTGAAGACCGCACTCCGTTGGATCGTTGGATTCTGAGCCGTCTTTCAAACATGGCTCATTCATATCATCAACAGTTCGAAGATTGGGACTTCCACAAAGCTTGTCGAGGCCTTGAGAATTTTGTAGTTAATGACTTGTCTAATTGGTATGTTCGTCGTTCACGTCGAAGATTATGGGACGAGAATGAATCATCCGACAAAATGTCTTGTCAACAGACTCTTCATGAGGTATTAACGATATTATGTCGTCTAATTTCTCCTGTTGCGCCATACATGGTAGATGTGATGCATCGAAATCTATGTGGGGGGCAAAGTGTCCATCTCGCCGATTGGCCAGTTAGCACAATTAGTGAAGAGTCCGAGGATATCCTTCCTCCTATCGATATGATGGTTGAAGCCAAGATGGAGATGGTGCGTGCTCTTGCTGAGGCTGGAAGAAGAATTCGAGTTGAAGCTGATCGTCGGCAACGGCTTCCATGTCAGTCTGGGTGGATAGTGGGTGGACCAGATATATCTGAATTCCATGAGATATTAGCTGATGAACTGAATGTTGAATTATTGGAAACAGAAGAAGATTTAGATCGTTTCCAACAAATAGAACTAGCTCCAAATCGGAAATCCCTTGGAAGCAAATGCCGCCAAGATCTTCCTGCAGTTTTGAAAGAATTAGAGGGAGTCGATCCGGAATCATTCCTTTTGGAGATTGAAGCAGGATTAGGCGCTCTCGCAGGGTATGAAATTATTGCAGAAGATATTGAGATACGAAGAGTAGAGAGAGAGGGTTTTGCTGCTTCCACGATTTCCATTGATGGCCCTGATGGAGCTATGGATGTTAGTCTTGTTTTGGATTTAGCATTGACTGAATCATTACTTTCTAAGGGCTTAGCAAGAGATATCATTAGAAGAATCCAGGCCAAGAGAAAAGAACTTGATTTGGAAGTGGATGCAACAATTTCTCTTGAGGTATGGTTGCCAGAGAATGCGCCGAATCTTTCGGAGGAAGATAGCAAACACATTGGTTCAGAGGTACGGGCATCATCCTCAGCTTTCTATCGTCCCGAATCGAGTAATCTTCGAGACGTACCATCTGAGGCAGATGTTTTCTCCCTTGATGGAGAGTTTGATATTTCATTCATGATTTCTCAATCTTGACCGATGTTCTCAATAACTCCCGAACTTCGATGTCTCCTAATGATTGGCTTAACTGAAATCCCAGGAGTAGGAGAATCCCTCTCTCATCGAATGATTGATGCTTTGGGGACGGAAGAAGATGTTCTCAGGATTTTATCACAAGGAGATGTGGCCAGTCTTGCATCTGTAGACGGAGTAACATCTGTTAGAGCAATTCGATTAATTCAGAATTTTAGAGGTGAAGATTCAGATGTATGCAAAAGCATTGAGACCTCTAAGTTACATGATCGGATTCTAGAATCCATTGCTGAATATGCTACCAATAATGCATCCAAGGAAAGAATTGGATTATTGAGACCACTATCTTCCGAGTACATTAGTTCGATTGAATCATGTAGAAAAAATTCTAAGGAAGCATTAGATTTTGCATTTTCAAATCCTGAATCATTGGAAACATGGACAAAACAATCCCAGCATCTTGGAAATCCCAAAAGAGGAACTGACAGGATTGAGCGCGTAATTGTAGTGCCAAATTCTGAAATTGCAGATATGTGTAGTAGTTTAGCATCACGATGTAGAGTTGTGATTAGAGATTCTACTGAGACTTGGTCAGATTACACAATTTTTCCTAATGTAACATGGGTTGGCTCTTCTGGACCCACAACTGTTCCTCCTGGATGGATTTGCATTGCAAATGTGGAAAAATTGGAATCATTAGTCCCAGAGATTGGTGTAGAATGGTTTGAACTCAATTCCACTATCCTTGAAGCCATTCTAGAAATAAAGAAAATCGAGTGGCCAACTCATCCTTTAACTGAAAAAATTCGAGACTGGGTTGAACCATTATCAGAACTAGAGATCATTCTTGAATCAATGGAAGAATGCATAGATTTGCAAGTTTTAGAGCGAGTTAAAGATGGAATTTGGTCTGAAATTAAGGCTATTGAAGGCGGGATAAATGACGCCATAGTCGCGGGAACATCTGATGCACATCTGTCTATTGAAGGGGACGAAGTATTGTCTTTTTATGCAGATTCCGAGGGTCTAAATCGTCGAATACAGGCAACTGTTGCAGATACAATCGATGAGGCGAAAGAAATTGGAAGAAGAAGATTAGAATTGTATCTCCAGGAAACTGGTGTTAAGATACCATTTGATTGGATTGAATCTGATTACCCCTGCATAATCAGCCGGCGAGCAATAGAAAATATCGAACAGGAGTTAGAGAAAGGAATCATTTCTGCAAAGAACAACGATCTTATTCGAAATGCTAGAATTGCTGAAACTCTAATTGAACCATCTAAATCAGCGATTTCAGGATTGATAGAGATTGAAATGTGGTTATCGGTAGCAAGGTGGGCTGTAGAAAATAAATGCACGATGCCTGAACTTCTTTCAGAAGATTATGGGTTTGATATTATTGAGGGCCGCCATCTTCTACTAGATTGTGCACCTACTCCCGTTTCGTATGGCCTTGGGTCAGTTGCTAAAATTGAAGATCAACAATCTCTTGCTCTCTTATCGGGCGCAAATTCAGGAGGTAAAACCACTCTTTTGGAAACAATTGCTATGATTGCATTGTTAGCTCATGCAGGTCTTCCAGTACCTGCAACTTCTGCAAAGATTTCGTTAGTTGAAGAAATACATATTCTAGCCAAAGTGAATGGTACTCAATCAGCCGGGGCCTTGGAAAGGACTCTAATGCGGCTAGCAGAGGTATTTATTTCGGAAAGACGTAAACTTGTTCTTGCAGACGAATTAGAAGCAATTACTGAACCAGGTGCTGCAGCAAGAATACTTTCTGGATTGCTATTTGAGGCGATGAAAAATGATTGTACCACAGTTGTTCTAGTTACACATATTGGTGGGCAGATTAGAGAGAATTTCAATGGCGAAATTCGAATAGATGGTATTGAGGCAAGAGGTCTAGATGAGAATCTAGAACTTGTTGTTGATAGAACACCAATTAGGAATCATTTAGCACAGTCTACTCCAGAACTGATTGTTCGTAGGTTAGCTGCAAGGGCTGAAGGTCCTGCTTCAGTACTTTTTGCTTCATTGAGTAAACGATTCAAGGAATAGAATCTGCATAACTTTCTGGAAGGAAAAGTTCGAGTCCGAACAGAGGATCTTCGTCAGATGAATCATGATAAGCAATTACAGACCCTCCATCTGGCAGAATAGTCATACTAGCAAAATCAAAGCGAATATCTTGCCCTGCCCCAGATGTTGCATCCAAATCTCCTAGGCCAAGAAATGTCATTGAATCAGGTGCTAAATTTTCAGAATATTCTCGTACATGCCAAGCAATATCGATATCTGGCCCTTCTGAGCTTTGGTATCTGACATTTAGGACAAATAAGTCTAGATTTCCATTTGTATGAAATTCCCATTCTTCAATTTCTGCTGCTTCTCCCGTCAAATCATATGTTTGATTTATCCATGTTTCACCACCATCATTCGAAATCATGTGTTCAAAAACCACTCCAGAATTTACAATACAATGCAAATATGCTGATGAGTCAAAAGCACAATATTCACTTGGTAGACTATTTCCTTCAACTGTCGTTGCTCTCCACCAATTCAGAGAGGTATCTAGAAAAGCATCACCACCATCATTGAAAAAATTAGGAAAGTACGCTCCACCGGAAGGCACAGGGAAACCACGCATTTCTTTGTGTGGTTTTGTGAAATCCCATGCTGGCTCAAGATTTTCTGCGATTAAATCCACTTCCATAGTATCTAATTGTGCATCCCTATCTGGGAATTCAAAATAGTAGTAGTTCAATCCATCAGTGGACATTTGTCCACCTCTGTTGGAAGATTGGTGCCAGAAATTTGAGATTACTAGGCTGGCCCATTCCCCACTTCCATAAGGTGCTCCAGCATCTATTGGGCCCACGATTTCCATTTGCCATGATCGATCATAGAATGGTTCTGTTAGTCTGTTATAGCACCATGTCCAATCTTCGTCGTCAGCATCCCAGAAAAATGCATAGAATTGGTCTCCACCAGATGAGGATGGGTAAGGAAACCATCCCATGGCGATAATGTCTCCTGTCGTTGTTTGTACTATGCTTCCTTCGCCGAGACCTTCTTGACCTGGAATGGTGATTTTTGGTGTTCTGCAACTGAAATCCTGAACCACCGGAGGAATCCATTCTTTCCATGTATGGCCACGATCTTCTGACCAAGTAGGATATTCTCCTCCAAAATTTAGAATCCAACCCCATTCAGTTGCGGCTATGTAATGTTCACAACAATTTCCTCCTTCGGGATTTCCAAAAACAGCCCATGAGGCATTGCCCCACGATTCATTGAGGGTAGGGTCTGGATTACTCACGTTAAATGGTCGAATTCTATCTTCTCCAGTAAATCCTGCTGGGTCATCAATATAGCTGAAACCCTCAGTCCAGTCTACCGAATTGATAATTTCTTCATTCGAACCAAAGCAACCCGGAAAAAGCAAAATCAAGGTTACTGTCAGGGCTAGAACTCGCCCCTTGGTCCTGTGCTCCATGTTCACATTTGGGGGGTGGTCTTTTTCTGATTGTCGCTTATTTTGCTTTAGAAAATTCATCGTAGGGTTCAAGCCCCTATTATCTCCATTACTAATTGTGGGCGGAACTAAATCATACCAGGCCATTCTTGCGATGGTTGTTTTATTGCTTACTCCGTTAACAGGTATAGCATTGGGAGATCAAAATTCTGGAGTATATGTTTCAGAGATACTAGTTTCTCCAAATAATGAGAATTATGGGGGCACTGATTGGAATTGCGATGGAACGTTCGGAAGTTACAGCGATCAATTCATCGAACTTCACAATCCTTCGGCTTCATCAATAGAAATAGGAGGTTGGACTCTTGAAGATCAGGGAGCAGATTCTGTAGATTCTTTTTCCATTCCAACGGGGACAACAATCGAAGCAGGGGCGCGATTAGTATTTTTCCGAGCAGATACCAGTATCGGATTCGATTTCTTTGAAGGGGGCTCTGCTAGATTAATCGATACATCTAGTGTTTTGATGTCGTCTCTCTCTTTCGGTGGAAATGACTCCGATTGGGATACCTCATATGTTTCTGATTCTAGTGGTAGTGTCTCCAAGGTTTCTCCCCCAACTCCTGGATGGGGGCCTGGTGAAGATCAGCCTTCAACAGGTCCTGGAGCACCTTGTCCTGAATTTACTGGAGTGGGTCATTCTGGATCATATGTCTTGTCTGGAACAGTAGTCACAATGGAATCTGAATCAAGTGTTCTCTTGAATGGACACGTTCTTGTCGTTGATGGAATGATTTCTGAGGTTTGGTCTGAAGGTCAAACAATGCCTACTTCTGCTGAAGGTGTAGAACAAATTGATACTGGAGGAATTATTTATCCTGGTTTACTAGACGTTCATAATCATCCGCATTATAATGCAATACCCATTTGGGATCATGGTACAGATGGGTGGAATAATCGATACGAATGGAGAACTGAAACTGCATACAAGAATGCAATTACCAAGGTAGAAAATGGATTGAATGATGGTGGTTCTGATGGGTGTAGTTTGATGGTAGAATCAATGAAACATGCTGAGGTTAAGTCGATTGTAGGGGGTACAACAGTAATTCAAGGTGCAACTTCCGAGAATGAGGCCGCCTTTGATTCAATACTTGCAAGAAACTTGGAGAAGACCAATTTTGGTGAAGATCGTATTGAGACACGAGTGGGAGGTTCTTGGTTTCCTACTGATTACTCCGGGTCTCATGTGAAGTCAAAGAAAGCAGCGGGCACTCTTGATGCATGGATGATTCATCTTTCTGAGGGCATAGATGAACCCTCTCGGGCAGAATTTGATTCATTGGTAAACAATCAACTAATTATGGACGAATTAATAGTAATTCATGGGACTGCTCTGACTTCTACTGAATTTGCATTAATGGGCCAGGTTGATGCATCATTGGTTTGGTCTCCGATGTCCAATCTTTTGTTGTATGGAGATACTGCAGATATTTCTGCAGCCGATGAAGCAGGTGTTTCAATTTCAATATCCCCTGATTGGGGTCCATCAGGAGCAAAGAGCGTTCTCCATGAAGTGAAAATTGCAGATTGGTGGGATTCGAATATTTTAGGCGACCGTTTTACTGATTATGAAATGGCTAAAATGATTTCCACTAATTCAGTAGATCAAGTTGGATGGACTGATAATGTCGGTCGAATAAAACCTGGATTAGCTGCTGATTTTCTTGTACTAGATTCATTTGAATCCAATCCCTATCGGAACTTGATTGAAGCAGTTGACCCTGATGTTCGGCTTGTTGTTGTAGATGGATTTGCACTGTTTGGTGATGTCGATTTAATGCAGAAGATGACTAATGATACAGAAATTATCAATGCCCCTGACTTCCAAAAAGGAATCGATATCAGGTTCGATGGAGTTCCATCTGGAACTCAGACCTATGCAACAGTTGAACAGAAATTGAAGGATTGTTTAGATGACCTTTCTATAGGGCCGCGGCCGTTTGATCCATGGTATACATTTGGAGATGATCGTTACTTTGATGTGTTAAATCGTTCATTGACTTTCCAACAAGATCGTACAGTAGATCTTTGGTCAGATTACTACGACATTGATTTAGATTCAAATGGAAATCGAACTAATGCGGATTCTTCAGACCCATCTACCTGGACTGGAGGTGGAGAAAATGGAACTACAAATCCCAATAATCCGACGGATTCAACTGACGATGATGTAGAAGAAAACAATAGTATCACTTCAGATGATTTACCTCTATTATTGCCCACTTTCGGCCCATTTGGAGGAGTACAACACCCTGCAAATTCCTCCTTGGAGAAGGGCATTCATATTGAAGAATGTTCGACGAATCCCGAGTCTAATGGAGATGGCCGGGTCAGAGGATGTGGTTCACTAGTTATCCTTCTATCAGAAGGAGATGGCTGTTTCGTAGAGTATTGGCCAGATGATTTGACTACTGATTCATGGATAGTTCATGTCAACGATTGTTCAGATGATACGAGTTGGGTGCAAGTACATGCTGGAATCAGCGAATCCTCCGCAGAGGGTGAATGGCCAGTAAGTAGATTGGATCCATCATATCTTCCTGGGGATGCAATTACTTTCCCTGGGATGTCGTGTGAAGACCCCATCGTAGTACAGGCTCTTGTTGTTGGAGAGAATCCACCGATAAGAGGTGATGATGAGCGAATAGGGGATTGGACCTGTCGTGATGCCTATAATTGGATGATGCCAGTTGAAATTCACGAGAATGACCCTTCACCTCAAGGCGAAGAAGTTTCAGCACTGACGGAAGAGGTATGGTATTGGCTTGCTATCCTAGGAAGTTTGGGAATTCTCGCAGGTTCAGTTATTGTAATTGTTCGAATGACGTTAAGCGCGCCTCAACAAATGATAAACTTGAGAGATGAGAAGAGCCGTTCTTCCAATCAATTAGGGCCCCTTCATGAAAATGAATCTGAAGAATGAGTCTAATCTAGGGACCAAACAACTCCATCGGATGTATCTTTCACTGTGACTCCCATCTCAGCGAGAGCATCTCGAATTTCATCAGCAGCGCCCCAGTCCTTTGCATGTCTTGCAATAGATCGTCGAGCTAGAAGACCTTCTACTTCGTCCTGAATTGCAACTCTTTTGGGGTCCAGTCGCGGGTCATAAATCGCTTTGGCAATTTCTTTCGTTGGTAACACGCCCAAAATTGAACCAGCTATTTCTTCCATCCAATTGATAGAGAATATTGCAAATGAAGCAGTATCTGATTCATCGATTTCATCTGAGTTTAGAACTTCTGAGATGATTCTTGCACCTGCTTGTACCTTGGATAATGCAAGTCTACTGTTTAGGTCATCATCCAATGCACGAGCGGCTTCTTCAGCTAAAGATTCTACAATCCCTATTTTTTGAATTAAGTATTCTGTTGATGCAATATCTCCCTCAGGAAGTGGAGGTAGTGGGGCCAGGGCCTCTCCTAGTTCGGAAGAAATGATTGCGTGCCCATATGTTTCAGAGATTTTACGTTGATTTCCTTTCGCATCGTTTAGCAATTGTTCACTAACGTCGATGGGATTTCTATAATGGGCGTTTAGGAGCGCATATCTCAATACTATTGGTTCATAAATTTTGAATGCATCAGTAACGGTCCAAAAATTCCCTAGACTCTTGCTCATCTTTTCTCCATCCACTCTTACAAATCCGTTATGCATCCAAATGCCGACTACTGGTTCTTTGCCAGTGCAACATTCGGATTGGAAAATTTCTGCTTCATGATGAGGGAATCTTAGATCAAATCCACCTCCATGAATATCGAAGGATTCTCCAAAGTGATGTAGACTCATTGCACTACACTCGATATGCCATCCAGGTCGACCCTTTCCCCAAGGTGAATCCCAAGCAGGTTCTCCTGGTTTTGCTGCCTTCCAGAGTGCGAAATCATTGTGTTCTCTTTTATCGGATTTATCAAGTCGGCCTGAACCACCTGCTTGCACGGCTTCGATGGTATTTCCAGTAAGTGTTCCGAATTTCTCAGGAGCAGATGAAACTGAGAACCAAACCCCATCTGAAGAAGTATATGCATGTTCTTTTTCAATCAATTTTTCAATCATTTTGATGATTCCTTCTAGATGTTCTGTGACTCGAGGATAATGATCAGCTCGTTCAACACCAAGAGTATCCATGACTCGATAGTAATCCTCTATGTTACGGTTAGCAACTTCAAGAAATTCGATTCCTTCTTCATTTGCAATGTTGATGATTTTATCATCGATATCTGTGAAATTTTGAACATAATCTACATCATATCCCGATGCTTCTAGCCACCGATGTAGAAGGTCGAAAGCGATGTAGCACCGTGCATGGCCTAGGTGAGAGGGAGAATATGGTGTAATGCCGCAAACATACAACTGAAC
>JASLJW010000033.1 GCA_030747885.1 Candidatus Thalassarchaeaceae archaeon | reverse complement strand
GCATCAGGATCAGAATCAACCAATATTACATTCTTCCTTTCGTAGATTAGGGCTTGTGCTACCCCTCTGCCGACCTCGCCGGCACCTGCGATAATTACGACCTTCATCGTGTTCTCTCACCACCCGGCCCGTGGAGGGGGTCTTGAGTGTTATTCTCCTTCCACCCAATTAACCACAAATGTTCCATCAGGAATAGATGGCGTTCCGATTGTCGAATATGAGTGGTCGAATGACTTCATTGTGGGGCCATAATATATTCTAGTGTATACGCTATCTACATCGTCAGCTGAATGTGTTGCTTTTTGAACGAAATTAGTGTATACACTAGGTGTGTACAATAGCCATTTGTTATTAACGACATCCACAACACCTACGATATAACATGAAGTTGGTGTGATATCACGCTCAATACATGTTTCTTGACTAAGTGGTATTGCAATATTCGACCAACCATGTGCTTCCCATTGGGAAAAATCACCAGACCCTAAGATCCCCATCTCATACCATGTTGATACCCTCTTTGTACGGACAATGCTCATCCAAGCATTGGATTGTTCGTCACAATCTCCTATTTTCGCCTCAATGCAACTTGGGCCACTACGAGCCAATGCTAATCCTTCAGCATACTGAATATTATCTCTAACCCAAATGAATGATGCATGACTAAATGCGAAAACATTGTCTTGATCCTCCGGAGGCAAGGATGAATGAATCATGTCGGCAATTTCTGTGACGACAGATGATTCAGAGTCTATTGCATAGTTAGAACCATCTCCTGCCCTATCGTAAAATAATGGAATATTACCGATTGAATTAGTGTAATATGCAATTCCAGTGTTATCTAAATCAGCAAATGTACCAGATGTACTCTTAGAAATTCCATTACCTCCAGTCATCCCCAATACATTTGATGGTAAATCTGCATCTTGCCACCATGAATAGGAATACGAATGAATTGTATAATCGACGACCAGGGTAGCAATAACACGTGAAGGATCGGCATCAATCTCAGATTGTGTCGCCGCTGGTATCGAACCTTCCCAAATCATGCATCTAGCATATTGACAATCCTCAGTTCCCGAACCTCCAGGTGTCGGCCACCAAATTTGTGAAAACCCATCAGTTAGTTGAATTGCATTGCCTTTCTCCCTAACTGAACCCGCTGATAGAGGGATTGATTCTGTGGGCGAGGAGGTACCCACTCTCATCTCAGATACGCTCTGAAGCACTTCTGAAGGTATGCTAGAACCATCAGTCGATGTAAACATCACAGAATCAAAACCAGCAGACGTTCGTTGAGCTCTTGGAATTGGTAATTTATACATGAAATCCGAGGAACCTGTACTTGGACCTGCTTCAAATGTATATGTCGAACGGAACGTGTATTCTGCCTCTACTGGATGCTCATGGCTTGGAGTGATTAAATCTTTGATATCACTAAAATATTGATCAAAACCTTCCATTATTGGATCTTGAGCAGGTGTGAATAGAATTACTGCAACTAATACAAGCGCAACAGTCGCATTCCTCCTTTCTTTGTTACGTCGAATAAGACGGCGAGGTGTTTCCCCTGATCTCTGAATAGAGGACGCTTGTTGACGGCGACGGATCTCTGAAGGAACTGGTGGAGGAGTTCTACCCCCCATTGCAGCACCTGGTGGTGGACCCTTTCTGGCTCTATGTGTAGTGGGCACCGCACCAATATTGGTCGAACGGGAAATTCTTGATTGAAGGCCGGAAGCTCCAGAGACAATTCGCCCACATGTTTCGCATATGCTGAAGCGCCCCGACATGGGGGCCATGCAGTGAGGACAACGTGCCACGAGCGTCATTCACATTCGATGATTCATGAATGTTCAGCATACAAATGCACATTTACGTTCATTCGGATTCAGAAATGCCTGACTTCGAGCGGATATTTTTATTCTTCATTCTTCTTTCTATTCTACGCTGCAATGGTGAAAGACTGCTTGGCAACCATCGATTTTGCGCACGCGCATCAAACCACATAGCAAACAGAATTAATGGAGTTAAAACCACAGGACTCCAAAGGACAGCGATGAATACCCCCAAACGAAGGAATGAACGGACAAAACCTGTAACAACAACTGGAGTGAACCTAATTCCAACCCTTACATTTGCTCCCTGTGCCGCTCCCATAGGTGCCAATGTGAAACCACTAGTTACCCCTATAACCAATCCTAGAACTATGGTAGATAATCCAAAACCACCCGTATCTGAGCCGATTGATGCTATTTGGGGATCAAATGCTCGCACACATGCTACTGCAGTCAACATGGCTGCACTTCCTATTCCAAATGCATATCCGGCTGTTGTAGCAGAGGAGGGGACTTTTCTTTCCGCTCTAGCGGACAAATACATGCATAATGCTGCCTCTGACCAACCTCCAAGCAATATTACTGGCGCAATATCAAAAATATAGATGCCACCTAATTCACCTATATCCGAATACATTGTTTGGAATACCCAAACATCTAGCGCTGAAGCTAATATTGCACCTACTATGAATCCAATAATCAGTGCCTTGTATGCTTGAGATAAATCCTGTATTGGAGTATATCTCCGCATCCCTCTAGCCCATACCATGGTGAATGTAAGTAAACCAATTAGCATCGCTATTTGGAACTGCCATTGAGGGAGATTGGTCGGTTCCATGTATCTCCGAGAAGACATTCATGAAATAATGCTCCCATGCCGTTCATTCAAAGAGGGGGATTATACTCCGATAATCATGGTTCGGTTGTTACTCTTTGGTGGGAAGGGTGGAGTAGGCAAGACGACAATGGCAGCAGCAACTGCAGTATGGCTTGCAGACTCAGGATTAAGGACACTGTTAATTTCAAGCGATCCTGCTCATTCTACATCTGATTCATTGGAAACTGCACTCGGCCCAGAACCTACGCCTGTTGATGGGGTTCCTAATCTGGAAGGGCTTGAATTAGATCCGGAAAAAAGTGTTGAGACACTTATGCCTATGTTGAGTGGAGCCATTGGTGGTTCTGGAATCGGGGCATTGCTAGGTAACGAAGCAGCAGGTGAAATTTCTCAACAGACTGATTCACTAAGTGCTCAGGACTTGATGATACCTGGAATGGATGAAGCACTTGGATTTGAGACCATACTCAAACATGTAGAAAATCCGCGCCATGATGTTGTCGTTTTCGATACTGCACCAACTGGGCATACTCTCCGTTTTCTTGGATTGCCTGAGATTCTAGACAGTTGGACTGATAGGATTCTACGAATCATGAGAATGACCGGTGGAATCAGAATGATGTTAATGGGAGGATCAAAAGAGAAAGAAATTAGGGAAGAAATTCAACGTTTCCAACGAAGGGTAAAGCATGTTAGACGAATAATGGCAGATGACACTGTGACCACATTCTCACTAGTAACAATCCCGGAAAGAATGGCAGTATCTGAATCAATTAGAGCCTCTGCAGCATTATCTGAACATGAAATTCTGGTTGATCGGGTAATCGTCAACAGATGTACTCCAAATCTTGACCATCCATTTTTGACGAGTAGAAGAGATATCGAACAGGGATACTTAGACGAATTACGTGATCGATTTGACGACATAGGAATCCATCAAATTCCACTTGAATCATCAGACATTCACGGTATTGATCATTTGAGACGTGTCGGAAGCCATATGCTAGGAGCGATTGAACCATTCGAATCAACTGATGTGGAATTGAGTGTTGGTAATCCGATGAAATATCATATAATCAGATCAGAAGTACGATTCGAAAATGAAAATGATACTGAATATCAATTGCACTTACCAGGGGCAAATAAGGATGAAATGACACTTAGAGGAGAAGATGGTGTCCTTTTTATTGGACTAAATAACAAAGAAAAGAAATTAAACATTGGAAGACAATTTGATTCTAATTCTGTTGGCGCTCAACTTAATGACGATATATTGACAGTACGAATTCCGAAGTAAAATAGACAATATTCCTCCGTTGACTTCAAACAGGACTAGCCACACCGTGTAGTATGGCACTCGAAGGTCTGAAGCGAGGTATACAGGGTGCCCTCAGTCGGCTAAGAGGAAAACGTAGCATTGACGAAGAAGAATTACGTGCGATGGTGAAGGACCTGAGAAGAGCATTATTGGCAGCTGATTTCAATGTACGGCAAACCAAGGAAATTACTGATCGACTTGAACTTAGAATGAGGGATGATGAACCGCGTCCAGGATTAACACTTCAGACTCATGCAATGAATATCATATACGCAGAACTAGTTCGATTGTTGGGCGCTCCAAGAGAAATTCTACCCTTTAATCAACGGATTCTCATGGTTGGCCTATATGGACAAGGAAAAACTACCACTACGGCTAAGATTGCAGCATGGTGGAAACGAAAACACAAATTAGAGATTGGAGTGATTGAGGCCGATGTCCATCGACCTGGCGCATATGCTCAACTAAAACAACTCCTAGAATCTCACGACATCGATGTATATGGGGACCCAGAAAATACCGATGCTACTGCAATTGTAAGAGATGGGATGCAAAAGATGTCCAACAAGGACGTAGTCATCGTCGATACCGCAGGGCGTGACCAATTAGATGAGGATCTCCAAGATGAGTTGTTAAAAATTGCAGATATTGTTCAGGCAACTGAAAGTCTACTTGTGATTGATGCCCAAGTTGGACAGGCTGCTGGACCAGTGGCAGCAAAATTCCACGAACTAGTGGGAGTTACTGGAGTAATAGTAACAAAATTAGACGGTACTGCTAGAGGAGGGGGGGCCCTTTCTGCAGTCGCAGCCACTGGTTCACCTATCGTTTTCATTGGTGAAGGAGAACGTGTTGAAAATTTAGAACAATTTGAAGGAGACCGATTTATTTCTCGATTACTTGGAATGGGAGATATTCAAGGTCTGATTGATTTAGCTCCCGGTGATCTAGATCAAGAAGAAGCAATGAGGTTGACTGAACGACTAATGTCTGGGCGTTTTTCCATAAATGACATGTCGCAACAAATGGAAATGATGTCTAAAATTGGTACCGTCGATCGTATTCTTTCACATCTCCCATCAGGTATGTTTGGGGGTTTGGGAGCCATGGGTAAGGCTCAGAAAGAACAAATGCAATCAAATTTAGAACGTTTTAGAGTCATCATGGATTCCATGACTTCCAAAGAAAAAGATGAGCCTACGATTCTCAAGGCTGAACGGATTCGAAGAATTTCACGCGGAGCAGGAGTAAATGAGAAAGACGTGCGTGAATTAATCGCGCAATGGAACCGTAGTCGAAAGATGATGAAGGGAATTAGAGGAAATAGACAACTTCGAAAACAAATGAAGTCAATGATGGGCGACATGGACGACATGGATATGCCGATGTGAGTCAATGGAACGAAGATTTGCAATTATTGGCCATCGTGCTCAATCCAATGGCAAACTCAATCTGAATGATTTAGCAGGTTCTGCAGGAAGAATGGATGTTCTTGCACGATCTGTCAACACCGGACTATTCCTATCTCATGGCATCAGAAACGACTCACAGATCATACTACACCTACTGGGTGGACCAGGCCCGGTTCGTAGAATTTGTTTTGATGGTCAGAAATTACGTGGGGTACATCCTGACGAGAGAGCAATCGCTGGCCATATAGGAAAGGCACTGAAGGATCCTGTGCCCTCTATTGGCCAACATGTTGAACTACACCCTGGATTATCACATTCAGGTGGACAAATAGAACAAACCATTACTGAATGGAATCGTGATGGAGTACGAATTTTTGTTTTAGATGCAAATGGTTCACCATTTGATTCCAAATTACATACTGCAGATTCTATTGGGTTTATTTTATCGGATGACAAACCATTCACTGAAGATGAATTCACAACATTCGAAGGGTTAGAACGGATTTCACTCGGCAATACATGGCTTCAAGGACATTCATGCATATCAATAATTCATCATCAATTGGATTCGATTAATTGAACCATCTAGGTAAACCCGATTTTGATGGGACATTTGCATGCAATAAAGCAGAATCTCCAACATTTAATGGATGTAGCTGAGGCCAAGATGCGAGACAAGTGAGGCTTGCGTGTCCTTTCTTTAGTACGTCACTAGCGACACCTGAAATTTCATCATCTGTGATAGACAAACTACCTACTCTAAGATGAGTTTCTTCGCCATCCTCGATAATATTGCATGCTCCTGCATACCAACGTGCTCCAACCATCGATGCGACGACTTTGCCAGAACAATCATCTGGAATATTGAGATTGATGAAAATGTCTCCATGAGAAAACATGCGAACAATAGTAGAGTCTTCTCCGTCCCACGATATCGCAGAAGAGGATTTATTCGGCCTACGTAATTGTGGAGGAGGTAGAGGAATTATTTGCAGCAACCGTTCAGCAATTTCTATTGTAATACGAACTGCGTCTGTAGGGTCAATGTTGGAGTCATGTTTAGCTATACTAGATGCTATAGATGGAACTCCATACAACGATGCTTCTCTAGCCGCAGCCACTGTGCCGGAATGCAATAAATCGACACTTAGATTAGGTCCTGCATTAATTCCACTAATGCATAAATCAGGTAATGGATCCCCATTATTAGAAATATAGCCATCAATTGCAAGAATGACACAATCACACGGAGTTCCATTAATGGAATACAATGATGGTTGTGGATGATTAGAATCCAAATCTAGTGATTCCAATAAATCATCACGACGTTTAGTTTTGATATTTTGACGTAATGTTAGTGCCATAGAACGTCCTGACTGGTCCTCCATAGGTGCATATCCGATGACTTGATGCCCCCTTCTCTGTAATTGCTCAATTAAACTAAGGAAATATCTTGATTCAACGCCATCGTCATTCGTAAGGAGGATGACCGCCATGACTTGGCGTGAAGGATTACAGGTATCATTCTTCGGTGTCGTCAAATTGTTCTGATTCTTCGGCGGTAATCACCAAATACAACCCGATCATAATGATTGAACCACCAATAAGCGTCCAATAATCAGGATAATCTGCTGTTCCAATTAGTATGCCAATGAATGTACCAAGAATTGGTTCTATCAAAACAGAAACAGATATCACAATTGGTGGCAACCATTTCAACACGCCATTAATTCCAGTATGTCCAATCAATCCTGGGCCTAATGCTAGATATGCGACTGCAGGTAACCAAACTAAATCGGTCCATCCAAAAGTGGACATAGAACTAATTTCATCAAATCCTGTTCCTTCTAACATCATTGAAGATAATGTCAGAAATATTCCTGCAATCAAAGTTACAGGGAATGCATAGATGAACAATGGCATCCATGACCTAAGTTCCCTACCTGCAGAAAGATATCCGACAATTGCTATTGCTCCTGCAAATGCTGCTAAATCACCCAATAGAGTTACTTCTGCATCATTACTCACACTAACCAATGCTAATGCAGCACCCACAAATCCGATCAATGCACCTAACGATTGTTTTCTCAATAATGGCCTCCCGATTATTGCGCCTCCAATAACAAAAACAAGAGGATGTGCAGTTACAAACAATAACGAATGAGTTAGTGATGTATGAACCAACGACCACCCCCATGTTCCAAAATGAAGGAATAGACAAAGACCGCTCGCTAGAATAATCATCATATTTTGAGGTAAAAGAACATTTGAACGGATCTCTTCATCCATTCTGTTCCACTGTATTATTGCAAATGGAAACAATACCAATGAGGTAGCTTGTAATCTCCAAGACATTCTCAATAATGGAGGCACTGTATCTATAGATTGAAGCACTGCTCCTGCAGAAGATACGGCTACAACGGCAGCACCGAGGATCATCCATGCATGAAATGGTACTGAACCGCGGTCCATGCGGTCTAGCCTCACTTAACAATCTCCGCCTCGAGGATTTCATCTTCTGATTCAGACTTCCCAAACGAAACTACTCCTGCTCGAGCAAATAATACAACTACTGCTACTGCGAGTACTACATTTACCCCAATAAATCCAATCATTCTAGCCATTGGATACCATGATAATATTGCAAGATTGACATTACATGTAATTGATGATTCAGTAATGTCTGAACAAGGCATTGTTTCATTTTCTGGGGTACCTGCATTCAATTGTAGTGCCCAAGTTACTGCCGAGGAGAAGTTGGCCTCATCTTCGTATTCACCAAGAATATATTCGTCAAGGTAACTGTCTGTCCAATCGTCGGCAGTGAATGTAGCCTCTGCCTTCATTTCATCTGTAACTGCAAATACTGCAGATTCAACTCCAAAGAATGCCTCGCCAGTTAGTGCACCAGCTGCAATCATGAAGGTCATTAGAAGCATTAGTGCTCGCTTCTGTTCAGCCTTTGCTGTACCATCCTTCTCACGGATCTCATCAACAACTGGCTTGAGTTTCTTTTCCTCCCATTTATCACGAAGACCTCCACCAATCAACATAGGCAGTGTGTATGGAGTGGGCAGGTACATCCCTAATCCGAATGATGTACCCATACCAGTAGCCCATTCTGCAAATGCTCCCAATAGCATTCCCAAAAATAGTGCTCTAAAATCTCCATTTCCACTTTCCAGTACAATCGTAAATGAGGCGAATGCATTTGCCTGTGGAGCAAGAAGGTCTATTTTCCCATTTGCGAGTAAGTCTGAAAGGAAAATTGCAACTGCTGCACCCAATACAGCTCCAGGCACTACACCCATAATATTGCCCTTAGAAATGTGATAAGGGCGATTTCCAATGTATAGACTGTTCTTGTAATCAGCAACTACTGTTCCAGACATTGAAATTGCACTACCAAATACAGTGGTCCCAACCAAGGCCATCAGAACTGCACCTTCTCTTGTTAGTCCTAATGTGTCTCCAAGAGCGAGGAATGTAAGTAGTAACATCAACAACACAATGAATGATGTTCCACTAACAGGCTCTATTCCAGTTTCCCCCATTACACGTACTGCAATAGCTCCCAAAAGGAATGTCGTAAGTATTAACACAACTGCAAATATTACGGCTGCTGCAATAGGGAATCCGCCTATAGCGAAAATCAAGATCATCGCAAAGAATGCGATAATCATGAATATTGGAATATGCATTAATGGCCACTCATACCATCCCTTTCCTTCGATATACTCCTCACTCTTTTCGCCTGAGAATGCTTTACTAATATCAGCGAAAATCTTGACAAACGTTGGAGCCATCTTTAGTAATCCAAGTAGACCTCCTCCAAGTATTGCCCCAATTGCAATCGTTTGAATGATTGTCTTGTAAGCTTTCCATTGTATCATCGGATATACTGGCGGGGCACTTGTGTCCGCATATGTACTAAGTCGGACATATTCGTTTACTGTCGAATCATACACAGGTACATCCATCATCACAGCAATAGGAATAAGATAGAACCATGCAATAATTGATCCAAGATTTACCAACAATGCTGGTCTCCATTTCATGAACCATCCTATTGCAAATAGCGTAGGACTCAACTCAAGTCCAATGAATGTATATGAGAATGGATTTGTCTTACTATACGATGTGATTCCATTAGCAAAAGCATGAGATTGAGATTCACCTGTAATCGGATTAATCAAAGATGTTGGTTGATGTAACCATCTCTCTGTGTATATTGAGGCAAGTCCCCATTTCTCACCACTAAGTAATCCGGCTAACCAATCAATAACGGAACCTGGCGCTGACGCTACCTTTCTACCCCAAAGTATTGGATAATCAATCAATGTCATGAATCCCATCGTAATTACTGTCCATAATCCTACACTCTTCAATGACTCACGTGCTGAATCTGCGGCTCCAGCATTAACATCTGTTGCGATGTCTAATAATTTCAGAGTGGCCTCAAATCCAGGCATTGGCAAAGGATCTTCGACCAACCAAACTCTACGGAAAATAATGAAATACATTACTCCAAGAAAACCTGCAAACATCGATGCAATTATTCCAATGAATGCTAACTGCATTACATCTGGTTCCTGAATTAGATGAACAAGATTTCCTGTATCATCCAATACCTTGTATTTCGAACTATATGCCAAAAGGAAGATTGCAGGGAATGTGAAAATAAACCCAGTTGAAGCATGTGTTGCACCAGTTGTTGCACTTGTTGCAATATTGACTTCAGATGGTGACCATTTCAGAGCCATTCCAAGAAGATATGCGACATACCATGCTGCTGAAACAGCCAATCCAATCTTCAGACCAATGTACGCAGTTACTCCGCTAAATACGGCACCAATCAGGATTCCAATCAATATTTTTGAAGGAGACCAATGGGAAATCTCGAAACCCTCTTGAATATTTTTTTCTTCAAGATACTGTTCTAGTAATCCTGTATTGAGATTGTTGTACATGTCCTCGTCTAACCATGTAAGGGAACCATCTTCGATTGCCTTGAGGCCTTTTGCTGTTACAGGGCGACGATATGCCGATCTAGGCACCTTCGATTTACCAGAATCAACTCCGTCCATCGTCTCCCTCGTATTGAAATGGATTCATACCATGTTTATACTTGACCGTTGAATTTACTCAACTTTCGTCGCATTGTTCTCGGCTATGTCTGCCATGAGAGAATCTCAGTGGTCACGAGTGATTCGATAGCGGCCAAGAGCCTCCATCCACTGTATCTCTCCACCTGATTCAAGGCTCAATTCATCGTCCTTGGGAAGAATTAACGTTTGGTATGTTTTGTTGTCCATTGCATGCACCTCGTTTCCTTCAATATGCGTAATAATCGCACTACCTTTCTCGATAACAGGGACTTGGATATTGTCTGTAACGGTACCTACATGGCTACGTTTCTGACCTGTAAAAATGTCTTCTAACTCAAGTCTGGCTTTTGCGCTACCGTGCTTCCCAGGTTTAGATTTTGAAATACTCAAAATCTTGTATGCATTCTCATCTACAGAGACATAACGTCCTACCTTCAATGTTCTAATCTCGACTCGGGTTGTACCGGGCATAGCGGTGCCTCATCAAGACGATATATCAGCATTCCCGGAATTACTAGATAAAAGGAGATGTAGATTCACTAACAAGTATTTTGCCAACCACAAGACATTGCTTGAGAATATGAATTAATGAATGCAAAGATGAACACAAGAATAACTAACAAAACAGATATCAAAATTGATGGCAAAACTAAGTGGCTATAATCTGATTTAGAAGAGTATTCAGATGTATTGTCATCCATAATTTGTGTATTGTCATCCATAATTTGAGACTCTTGTCCCCACAGAAATTCTTGATCACAATATGGGCAATTAAATAATCCAGAATCATCGTCATCTAATTCAATGTCTCCATTACAATGGGGGCACTCAATTTCAATCATATTGGACCTCAACTAGACTTCTGCCAATCAGTACCATTCCACCACATAATCGCCCCATCATCCATTGAACGCCATGTATGGCATAGGCTCCGCTAATCATTAACGGAAAAATCAGAAAACAATCTTACTTGTTTACAATTGGTAGACCGTCTGCGTCCTTGAAATTCTGAGTGATGATCATTATCAAATCAATCAATGCCCAGATTCCACATCCTCCA
>JASLJW010000032.1 GCA_030747885.1 Candidatus Thalassarchaeaceae archaeon | reverse complement strand
CATGCCCACCGGAGCAGGTCCTCCTGTTAATTTGATTCCAAAGTATTCGAACATGGTTCCGTTTGTTCTGTTACGATTTTGGTTTTTCTCAATCATTGTGGGGTCATACCTACTTGAATGACAAATACAGAACAATTTGTTCCCTCCAGAATCTGTTCCTCCAGGGTACCAAGTGTCGGCTGTGAAGTCGTTTGGAACAAGTTGCCATCCTGGAATACAACATAGGTGTGGGCACCGACTGAAAACAATAATCATATTATTGTGAATTGCAAGATCAGCATATGTTGCATCTTCCTCCATTTCGCCACCATATCCAATATATGCTCCAGATTGATCGTATCCATCTCCAAATTGGAAACGTGGTTTGTTTTCGACAGCAGCAGTGCCATCGTTTTCATCATGTGGGACATAAATAACAGTGACAGGGAGTCCACTCCAAACACCTGCTGCACCTGCCATTCCAGTAGATGAGTTAGCTGCCTCGGCCTCGAAAACTGATTTAGTCATCGGTTCCAAATGCAGATTTCCATACCATGCAGTATCTTCTGCTCCGGATGGGACCCAGAATCGAACTGCTGCATCTCCTCCACCACTATCAGCAGTGCCCATCAATAGTGAAGCGAACCCAATCGAACCAAGAGATGCTGCAGCGATTACACCCGCTGCACTATTGAATGAATGGCGAATGAAATCACGTCTGTCTATCATTCTTGAACCACCGATGGTGACTTCGTCAATTTCACTTGGCGAGGGCCGTAACTTGAATTTCCGACTCATTGTTACACCTCAGGCCTCATATTTTTTCCACGTGTTTGTGTCTTTAATTGGAATGTATTTGTTTCTTCGATGCTTTACAATTACTAAATCAGGTAGAACGAAGCGGAGGTAAATTACTCCCATCATAATTAGAGTAAGTAAGGTCATACCTAGATGGAACGCAAGTTGTTGTTGGTCCCAATGATTTAGTAGGCCATAAGTTAGAGTAAATGACCAGTATGTTGTCCAAAATACTCCCCAAACAAAGAAGACTACTACTAACCATGATTCTGCGGCCGGAGAGATACTAGCTCGAACAACAGTTCCAGGTTCGGGCTCATTGAATACTCCATGGTTAATCGCCGATTCATATTGTTCTTCACTTAGGGAAACCCCTTCTAGTGCTGTTTGGGCATCTGCAATCGAGACCTTTCCTGACTTTACTTCTCGAAGTAACGTTAGAACCTGATCATTATTCACAATTGATCCCCCCTTCTGAGATGCTTAATGCGGAGCCGGAGTAGATTGCTTCTGCCCTTGTAATGGCTACTGAATCCATATCTTAAGAAGAACCCACAAAAGATGAGCACGAGAATAACTGACAAGAATCCAAGGAGACCTAACCAATGGGCCCTAAATTTCGCACCCATATGATGTAAATCAGTGTGTCCTGAAGAGGGAGGTGCAGGAGGCTCAATGTTTCCGTCACCTGAGAAAATTGTTCTTCTATTCCCGTCATCTTCACCTTCAATAATTACTGCTGAAAGTCGATTCCACATGTCTTGAGGTCCTGGAACACCGTCTCCATTGACTGAATTCCCTACCAACCAAAACGTAACTGGGCCACTCTCTGTGTCTGGAGCAGTCCAAACAATGTTCCAAGTTCTAGATTCTAAATTGGCTCCTGCCTCAGTGTGTGTGAGCGTTTGTTGGTCGTCACTTGCTGGGCCATTGAATGTCTCTGGAGATGCGGTAACATGGTTTTCTGAGCCTTCTCCTGCTCCAAGAATTCCTTCTGAGACTCGCATCGAGAATCCAGCACTGTAGTCTGTTCCTCCAGCATGATATTCTGCTCCCCCAATAATCTGAATCATCATTTCATATGTTTCTCCGGCAGTATACGTAGTGGGAACTTCGTCAAGAATTATTGTAACACTATCGCTTGGATCTAAATTGTGGCACGTACATCCTGAAATTGCAACATCTCCTTTGTTGTCCTGATCGAATCCGATGCCGCCTGGCCATGCGTATACCGATGATGGGCTAATTGCTAGAATCACAACTAGTAGACACATGCAAATTACCCTTCGCAAGGGTGCAGTCCACGGACTGTCAGTGCCCATACTTCGACCGACCGGAAAAGGGAATATTAACGTTGGCTACGTGAATCGTTTTTTCGGTGGACAGCGGGGCATCTATATGCTCAGTAATACTGCTGTTTTTATTCAATATCTACCTGACCTATTTATTGGCTAATTTGTTCCGCATGATTCAAACCCCGCCACCTCCGTTCGTAGATTATGGCGGGCCGAACATGGAAGAACACGTATCGTCTTTCAGATTCCCAACTCGAGCAGTTAGACCAGGCCGAATCAATGATGGAAAAAATGGATTTAGGTAGTGCTGAGGAATTACTTGAACGTATGCTTGAAGAGGACCCATTATGCATTCCAGTTCTTTCTAATTTAGGTCATTTGTATGGTCGCCATTTATCCGAATTTGAAAAAGCGGTTGAATACTATTCTAGAGTACTCGAAATTGAGCCAGACAATGCATGGGCTAGAGATGAACGTAGAAGGTATCAACGATATTTGACTTATGATGAGGATTGAGTGGGAATATGCATGATGGTTCCCTTCTAATCATTGGTGTAGGTGGGATTGGTTGTCGCTGGGCGAAATCCGCCCATTCGGGATTAGAGTCAGTTTCCGAACTTCTTCTTGTTGATGCTGATCCCAATTCCTTTGAGGATTCTCCTGAAGCATCGACAGTACATATTGGTCCAGAGGATGTAAATCAGGGAATAATGCCTGAAATTTCTAGCACATGGGCTCGAGAATATGCTCATGTGTTCAGTCGAATGTTGGACCGAGCGGAACTGGTTTTGATTTCAACTGCATTGGGTGGAGGAGTTGGAGGGGGTGCGAGCATTTGGATTGCTGAACAAGCACGTGCTTCTGGTGCTTTGGTGGTGACTATAGCCGGCCTCCCTTTCGATGATCAGGTCTCTAGGTTGCGATGGGCAAGACTTTCCAGACCGCGATTAGAGTCCGCTTCACATGCCACAATTGGAATTTCACTTTCCTCACTTTCGCAACGTAGCGTGAAAAGAGGCATCCCATGGGAAGATGGTGGTGGGTGGGTTTCGAGCCTAGTAGGGGGGTTAGTGCGTACACAGGCACGGATGGGAGTGATAAATCTGGATTTAATGGATTTACGAACAATTCTATCTCAAGCAGGTAGGTCAACAGTTCTAGTCGGCGAAGGAATGGCAATAGATACTGAACGATTATTTCGTTCAGCTTTTGATGCCCCTCTTGAGAGAATGGACATCGCAAATGCAGCCGCTTGTTTGCTTCATATCGAAGGAGGAGGGGCAGTTTCGTTAGGAGATTTTGATCAGATTGCCGCTGCTTTTACTAGAGGCCTTCACGAAAATTGCAATGTGATTTATGGCGCATCAATCGACAAGGAAATGACTGGAGAAGTCAGAGTCATTGCAGTATTATCCGGACTTTGAATGTTAGATTTCATTTAGTTCATTAGTCAATTCTTCAATTTCCAAATTAATTTCTTCATTATCATGGATAACTTCGCTAACTTTTGGTCTTGAAATTGTAGTTTTCAACCCAATTAGTAGAGTAAGTGACGTTAGGATATGCCCTACACCCAATGTTTGTGAAATATTTCCTAGAATTGGTAGAGATTCTGTAAGGCCAGACATTACCGTTATCGATCCAGCATATCCAAAGCCGAAAGCAATCGCCCAATGTATTGCAGTATCTTTTGAAATAAATTTGATATTACTTTTATTCCGATTAGTCATTGCCCAAACTGCACTAACAACTGTGATTACAACCAGCATTGCTTCTTCGAATAACATGGCACTTGTTTCGTTACCAGATAGTCTTGACCAAGCACTAGAAAGGTGCCATGCAATCAGAGCAATCATCAGTTGGCTTGTCCTATGAACCCTAGAACGATCACCTTTCGTCCAAGATGTATCCAGAGGCATAATTCCGTCCTTTGCAATTTGTAAGAATAGAGCAATTACAGAAAAACAAACCAATGTGTAAATTACCCAAGAAAATATCAATGGATTAGTTCCACTAATGTTCGGTATTACAATTCCCCGTAATATTGCGATAATAATGGAAAAAATGAATGCACCTAGAAATAGTCTCCACAAGTCCCATGATTTGGGAGTAATTTCATCGGAACGTTTGCTTGACTTAGATCTGATAATTAGGTCTCGAATACTACTTCTGAGTGCTAAACCTTGGCCAATAGACCAAATCACAAATAGGGATGATAATGCGATAGCCCACATGTCTCGAATATTCTTATCTTCAGCTATGGTAAAGAGAATAGTTCCAGATATCACTGCCATGAGGGTTATCGGGAGAAATAATGGCCCCAAGATTCTTCCCAATGTAGATGCATAACCATCGACTAAAAGCCATTTTTTGATGTGCGAATTATTTCCTATTATTCCTAAAATACTGTATGATGCCATTGCAGATGTGAAGATTATTGCAGCGAAACCAGGATCATCACTTATGGTTGAAACAAATACGAAAAGACCCCCTGTTCCGGCAATTAATAGGAATACATGAGGTAGAGTGCGAGGTGCTAAAAGTGTCTTAATTAGATCCCATGGACTTTCTATTGAAGACTGAGTATTCTCCCCCTCCATATGCAATCGCATGGTGGGGACTGAAATAAACGGTCAACCCTGCTGAGTACATGGCGACCCCTTCTAAGGCAAAGCGTCCGAAGCGGCGCTGGGTTGGAATTCATGTGTTCAATAATGTGGGGCGTGAACACTTAATTTCTATTCTTGAGGAGATACTCCCCTCAAGTTCTCTAAGATTATATGACTTACACAATGTAAATGAGAAATTATTTGGAATCGTTAGAGTAAATCTCTCTGAAGTAAGTGATTTCATCTCTAAATGTGAGGCTGATTCCCGTTTAAACACAATTACGACTTCCGGGAAAATCCGACTTGTGCGAGAACGTCTTGAACTTCCTTTGCCTAATGTACGTAGGTGAAGCATTCATCACCTTTGGTCAATTGCGTAGGTTATGGGCGGAGGAGGAGAGAGTGAACCTATCCCTGTTTGGGATCTAGCCTCTTTGATGGGGGCAATTATGCTAATTGGAACCATCTTAATGGCAGTGTGGATTCCATCACATGAGGTAAATTTAGAACAAGGCACAGAGCCAGTTTGGCTTACGAGTGTAGATGTAGGGTTCCTTGGTTCAGAAGATGTAATTGAGATTTCAGTCCTTCCAGATGAATCTTGTATAGGCGCTAATTCTACATCATGCAACATCATCGTAAATGTAGGAGATGAAGCATTATCATTCCCTGAGGATGAATCGTGGCATTCTCTAACATCTACAAGGACTTCAGATGGTCCATTAGATATCTCAGCTGAAGGAACTGGAGATTATGAGATTAAGATCAATGTGCAAAGACAATTGCCATTGGAAGCACTCCCTGCAATACTTGGCCTTTTCTTGTTGGTATGGGGTGAATGGCGAAGAAGACAATGATTTCATTCAGTCAATTCAATTCCAGAGATTACTTCGATTCCAGTATTAGTGACTATTTCTAGACCCTTTTCAGAGATTTTTGAAACAAGACATGGTTTGTTCCCCCTTTTTCTTTTTTCTCCGATAATTTGTGTCTTCGACGATGCTGCCCACCATCTTCTTTGAAGAAATTGCTGATCTACAATCGGTACTCTTGGATGTTGATCAAACCAAGATGAAAGATGCCGATGTAGGTGTATCTCCAAACCGTCCAAACCTGAATTTGAAAGGCCCTTGATTACTTTACCATCAACTTCTCTATCTACTCCATTTATCCCAATTCCGCACGAAACTCTAATTTCCTCTCCTTTGGATTCCGCATGTAATAGGATTCCAGCAACTTTCTCTCCGCTTGTTAGAGAGATGATGTCATTAGGCCATTTGATTGAAAGTTTAGATTTTTGACTATTTTTCCATGTAGTAAATTCATAGTCTTCATTTTCCCATGTGGATATCGCTCCTATTACTGCAAGTGATGCTGCCATGTGCATTGATTCTACTCCAAAGTGAGGCGGGTTAGGTCCAGAAATTCTCCATGTTGCAGTAATGTCGCCTTCTTTCGAAATCCAATTATCCTTGTTTCTTCCATATCCTCCGAACTGTTCTTTTGCTATCGCACATCTACCGGGTCGGTCTTTTTCATCCAGAACGTCCATTGTTGTTGAGACTGATTTATTGACAATTGGGTCCCATTCCCATCCTTTCCAAAGCGCAATCACAGTGGTTCGTTCTCCACCATTACATCTTGTTTCAATTGGTCGAATAGACCACCCTTCCGCTATTGCTTTACCTAGTTCGATGTTTGTTTTATCTCCAGATGAAACTAAAGCAATAATACAACCTTGTTCATTTAGCATTCCTTTCTTACTAGCTAGTTCAATGAGTAATCGAATTGGATGTTTTCCTTCCCATGACAATGCTGCTTCTTCAAGTGGTCCTAGACTTGATGAATGATTTTCCGGAGCGTCAAGATATGGTGTATTCCATGCAATTACGTCCCATGCACCGTTTTCATGTACCTCGAGATCTTCGATATTATTTTCCAACACTTCGAAAACCCCTGAATTTCTATGATTCCCTCTTGCAGCTACTACAGCCAAGGGGTTCACATCAATCCCACATACTTCCCACCCAATTTCTGCCATTGATGTGCCTATTGCTCCAGTCCCAGTCCCAATTTCAAGAAGTCTTCCTGGTTTTCCTTTCAATCGTGAAAGTGCACGATGTAGTAATGTCGTATCTTCTCTTGGAGGATAGACAGTAGGAGGTACGATCAATGTTCGTTCCAAACCCATTGAATCTGTCCAAATTACTTTTGACGATGGCCCTTGAGAAATTTCCACTTCTCTTTCTGAATTAACTCCCATCATTTTGTTTGCAGAGAGCAGGGTTCATGAACACCATTGATGAGGGAGAGGTGTCATGTTGGGCGTGCAGGATGAACCGTGCGATTTATGAACCCCCCCTCGGTCCGCAGGAGGCCCAGCATTAGCCATGGGCCTGTAGCTTAGCCAGGTAGAGCGACGGACTTTTAATCCGTTGGCCGGGGGTTCAAATCCCCTCAGGCCCGCCTGCTGGGTCTCAGGCTCACGTTTTTTGCTAGGTTACGGGGTGTGCAAAATGGCGGTCAAGAGTTCCACGAAGAAGAAGTTGATCGAACTAGGAGTAACCGAAGCACATGCTTCGGCGATGGCAGATGATACAAATTTGAGTCAACTCAAAATGCTCAGTGCAGATGAGGTAGGAGCTCGTATTGGACTCAAGGGGGATGATACTGTTGTTGAAACATATATGGCAATTCTTCGTGAGCAACCTACTAGGAATCGCAAATCTCGTTCAGTTAAGAGAACTATTAGCCAGAAGTTGGAAGATGAAGAAATACCAGGACATGGGGATAGATTCAATATTCTAAATCATGAACTAGTACCTCATCATGAATTGGTTTCTCAGGATGAAGAAGAACATCTTCTTTCTCCATGGGGATTAATGACTATTGATTCAGAAGGCAATCCTCGACTAGCAAAGGAACGTCTTCCCAAGATTCTAATCAATGATCCTGCGGTTCAGGTATTGAAGGAAATGGAAGAATCCAAGGTAGAGGGCCTTCCAGCAGGTTGGTTAACAAATCGTGTCGTGAAGGTTGTTCGCTACAGTCGTTCTGCAGGTTCTGCAGTTGCTTACAGGCTAATCGTGGAGGCCCACTGAGGGAGGTGTTGTAATGAAGGAAATTATCGAGGCATATTTCAATCAAAGAAGTTTGGTGAACCATCAATTGGCATCGTATGATGACTGTGTACCATCTAGTGATTCATCTGAGGTTCGAATGAACCGAATGGAGAATATTGTTCGCAATATTCGGGTGGGTACGGATGAGATAATGGGCGATGGCCTAGGTGGAATCATTGCACTTGACGTTCTTGACAAAGACATCAAAGTTAGAATAAAGAACATCAAACTTGGAAAACCCGTAATCAGAGAAGCGAACGGTTCTATTCACGAATCAACACCAGTGCAGTGCCGTTTGCGTAAATTGACATACATGAGTCCACTTAAATTAGATTTTACAATTTATCGTGATGATAAGCCAGTACCTGACGAAGAATTAGAAGTACATATTGGAAACCTTCCAATTATGGTTCGTTCTCAAATTTGTAATCTCCATCCTAAGAACATTGCAACAGCAGATGGGCAAGCTGGAAAACTCAATCTAGAAACATCTGACGAGGATCGAAACAGGTATCACCGTCTTCTAGAGAAATATGGTGAAGACCCCTTAGATCCAGGTGGTTATTTCATCATTAATGGAACTGAAAGAGTACTTATTTCAATGGAGGATCTCGCTCCAAACAGAGTAACTGTTGAGAAAAATAAGAAATACACGTATGAGACAGAAGTCGCTAAAATTTTCTCGCAGCGCGATGGAGCTAGAAAGCCATTGAATGTTGAGAAGCGTCGAGATGGAATGCTAATGGCAAAGATTCCTTCTGCTGGAAGTACTGCTGTTCCTGTTGTTCTCTTAATGCGCGCACTTGGAGTAGATAATGATGCAGAGATTTTCCAGGCAATTGCTGGGCCTGTCGAGACAATGAAGTATACTGTTGCAAACATTAACGAAATTAAGGACAATAGTGAATATGAGGTTCACACAACTGAGGAAGCACTTGCTTGGTTAGAGAAGAAGTTTGCAGCAGGGCAACAGAAGGAATACCGTGAACAGCGAATTCAAAACATGTTGGACAAGGAACTCCTTCCTCACTTAGGCGAGACTCCTGATAATCGTAGGAAGAAGTCAGTATTCCTAGGTCGAGTAGTTCGTCAAGTTCTAGAAATGGCTGTCACAGATAGGGAAGCTAACGATAAGGACCATTATGCTAACAAGCGTGTACGTTTAGCAGGAGATTTAATGGAAGATTTGTTCAGAGTAAGTCTTCAACAACTTGCTAGAGATCTCAAGTATCAACTAGAGCGCCACCACAATAGGAAGAGAGATCTCAAGATTAGTTCATGTTTGCGTCCAGATGTCTTGACCTCGAAGATTATGCATGCATTAGCTACAGGAAATTGGGTTAGTAGCAGAAGTGGTGTTAGCCAATTACTTGATCGAACCACATACCTAGCAGCACTTTCCCATATGCGTCGAGTGACGAGCCCCCTCGTTCGAAGCCAACCTCATTTTGAAGCACGAGATCTTCACCCCACTCATTGGGGTAGATTATGCCCGAATGAGACTCCAGAAGGTCAGAATTGTGGCCTTGTAAAGAATGCAGCACAAATGATTGACGTGAGTGAAAATGTCCCTGAAGGAGAAATCAAGGGAATGCTTTCAGAGGCAGGAGTTGATTCTGATCCTGATGGATGGGCAGAAGGCTCTCGAATTCACGTTAATGGTGATATTTTCGGTCTTCACAAGGACGCTCACAGATTAGTAGCTCGTTTGAAGGCTCGAAGGAGATCTGGTAAAATCAAGCCTGAAGTTTCTATTAGACACGATTCAGTCAACAAAGACGTTTTCATTAACACCGATAAAGGAAGAATTCTTCGTCCTCTACTTGTTCTTGACGGAGGCGATCTTTCCCTTCAAAAGGAACATTTGGAACGCCTCCGATCCCGTGAAATGAGTTTTAGGGAACTTGTTTGGGAAGGTGTTGTGGAATGGGTGGATGCTGAAGAGGAAGAGGATCTTCTAATCGCTCCTCGACCATATGATCTTCCAGCAAGGAGCCCCAAGCATAACCGTCCACTTAACCCGGCAACAGTTGAATGGGTTAACATGGGCGAGCCTGGGCAAACACATGCTAAGCTACGTGCAGAAATCATCATGCCAAATGGTAAGACGGACCATGAAGAGTTTGAAATCCCTCTTAATTACTATCAACCAGATTTTGATAGTCTTAAGAAGAAGCAAAAGAAGTCTGGTGAAGTACTTTGTTTCACGCACGTTGAGATCGATCCTCAATTGATTCTAGGAGTCTGTGCTAGTTTAGTTCCTTATCCGGAACACAATTCGACACCTCGAGTTACAGGTGGTACTGCGATGGTCAAACAAGCTCTTGGTCTACCTAGTGCGAATTATCGTCTCCGTCCAGATACTCGTCTCCACATCATGCATTATCCTCAGCAATCCATGACTAGAACTAGGGCAATGCATCAGACGAATTTCCTTAGAAGGCCTGGCGGTCAAAATTTCGTAGTTGCAGTTCTATCACATCATGGCTACAATATGCAGGATGCCGTGATTATGAACAAGGCAAGTGTGCAACGTGCCCTCGGACGTTCTACATTCGTACGTACATACAATGCCGAGAATCGCCGATTCCCTGGTGGACTTGAGGAGACTATACAGGTTCCAGGAAATGATCCGAATCATGAGGTCAAGGGATTGAAGCCCATAGAATCGTATGAACATCTTGAGGTGGACGGATTACCTATCCCTGAAAAATATCTAGATAGTGGAGAAGTACTTGTTGGGAAGACTAGCCCTCCTCGATTCCTCGAGGAGAATGCTGGTGGGGCATTCTTTGCAGCACCTGAAAGGCGCGAGTCTTCTATGACTGTTCGCCACGGTGAGAAAGGACACGTAGACAATGTGTATGTTACTGAGAGTCTTGATTCAGGGTTGATGGTTCGACTAACACTTCGAACTAATAGAATCCCTGAACTCGGCGATAAATTCGCTTCACGACACGGTCAGAAAGGAGTCATTGGCCGATTAATCGAACCTCAAGATATGCCGTTTACAAGTTCTGGTGTGATCCCAGATTTGTTGATGAATCCTCACGCAATTCCATCGCGGATGACTGTAGCTCACGTTCTCGAGATGATAGGTGGAAAGGTCGGGTCAATGGAAGGAAGACAGATTGATGGTACGGCTTTCAATGGTGAGAAGGAAGATTCACTTAGAGAAGCCCTTGTTAGAAATGGCCTTGCTCATACTGGCCGCGAAATTATGATTAATGGAGAGACTGGTGAGCAATACCCTGTTGAGATTTTCGCTGGTGTAATTTACTATCAGAAACTCCACCACATGGTAAGTGGAAAGTTGCATGCTAGAAGTCGTGGACGAGTACAGATTTTGACTCGTCAACCTACTGAAGGAAGGGCCCGACAGGGTGGACTTAGGTTTGGTGAGATGGAACGTGATTGTTTGATTGCGCACGGCGCTTCAATGGTCATCAAAGATCGTCTACTTGACGAAAGTGATGGCTGGGAAATGATGGTTTGCAATAATACGGGGTGTGGGCATGCTGCCTATTACGATTGGAATCGTAAGGCAACTGTTTGCCCTGTTTGTGGCGATCGAGCTGATGTCCATACAATCCAAACATCATATGCATTCAAACTACTTCTTGACGAGATGAAATCTCTTGGAGTTGCTATGAGAATTGACCTGGAGGACCGCAGATGAGAGCCCGTGATGTAGCCAAGATCCCTAAGCGGATCGGTTTGATCAAATTTACTTTGATGGACCCGAATGAAATTCGAAAGATGTCCTCTGTAGAGGTGAAAACTGCTGATACATACAAGGACGATGGTCATGCTTTCCGTCAAGGATTGATGGATACCAAGATGGGAGTCATCGATCCTGGAATGCGATGCAATACCTGTGGGAATAAACATGAAGAATGTCCTAGCCATTTCGGACATATTCAACTTGAATTACCAGTAGTTCACATTGGGTTTGTTCCTTTGATTAAATCATGTCTTAGTTCAACTTGTAATACCTGCAGTAAGATTCTCATGAATAGCCAACCAGGTACACATCCTCAAGATCCTGAAAAGTCCGAACAGGATTACTACAGGGACACAATCAACGACATTAAGCAGAAACATGGAGTGGGTTCTCCAGAATATTCCAAGATGATCAAAGATATCGAGAAGGAATGCAAGAGTGCTAAGAGACGTATTTGTATGCATTGTGATGAAGAGCAGGGTGTAATCCAACTAGACAAGCCATCTACATTCAAGGAAAAGTTCGACAAGGGAGAACATAAATTGAATCCTAGAGACATTCGCGAATGGTTAGAGAGAATTCCAGATGAACATTTGATTTTCCTAGGTGTAGAATCAGGTTCAAGTCGCCCAGAATGGACCATCATGAAGGTACTGCCTGTTCCCCCTATCACAGTTCGTCCATCAATCACTCTTGATAGTGGAGATCGTTCTGAAGATGATTTGACTCACAAGTTGGTGGATGTACTTCGAATCAATCAACGATTGCGTGAGAACAGAGATTCTGGAGCACCCCAACTAATTGTTGAAGATTTGTGGGAACTTCTACAGTACCATATTACGACCTATTTCGATAACCAAACTAGTGGAATTCCTCCAGCAAGGCATCGTTCGGGTCGAACTCTGAAGACACTCACACAGCGTCTGAAGGGCAAGGAAGGTCGTTTCAGAAGCAATCTCTCGGGTAAGCGTGTAAACTTCTGTGCTAGGACTGTTATCAGTCCTGATCCAAAGCTGAGTATCAACGAAGTAGGAGTTCCTCTCGCTACAGCGAAAGAACTCACAGTCCCAATTCGTGTAACTTCAAGAAATATGGAACAGATGAGGCAAATGATTCTTCGTGGCCCAGATGTTCACCCTGGAGTAAATTACATTGTACGTGGAGATAATTTCAGAGTACGTATTACAGATAGAACAAAGTGGATTTGGGCTGGTTTCCGTTGCCTGAATACTGCTTGCGTCTCAGGATCTAGCGATGATGAGCCATATGTTGGCGCACGTCCTGATCTAAACGAGGTGATTCCTGCACCAAACTTCCTACCCGGAGTTGTCTTGAAGAAACTGAAGAGTCAAACTCAAGATGGAACTGTTCTCGAAGAGCATCAGGTCGATTTAGAAGCGACATTGCAGAATCTCAGAGGCGAAGATGAACATGGACGTCCATTGGAACATGGGGACCCTCGAGCAATCGTCAACCAAAGATGGGTCTTTGAGAGGAATAATCCTGGCGAAGAATTCCCTGATGAATTACAGGTTTACTGCCCTCACTGTGGAAGCCCAACAGTCGAAGTAGAGAATGGTGAATCTTACAGGAATGAGGTAGAAGATCGTCTTTCAACATACGATATCTTTGGGAACCCTAAGCCTGGGATGACCGTCGAACGTCACTTGATTGATGGCGACATTGCAATCTTCAATCGTCAACCATCTCTACATAGAATGTCGATGATGGCTCATGAGGTCCGCGTTATGGATGGTAAAACGTTTAGATTCAATCTGGCTGTTTGTACCCCTTACAACGCTGATTTCGATGGCGATGAGATGAATCTGCATGTTATTCAATCTGAGGAAGCTCGTGCAGAGGCTAAGATCCTAATGCGCGTACAGGAGCATATCATCACGCCAAGATATGGTGGCGCAGTAATTGGTGGCATCCACGATCATATTTCTGGCGCATATCTTCTTACTCATGGTGAGAGAATAATTCCGGCGGCATTAGCTCTAGAAGTACTTGGCCAGATTGACTTCACTGGGGAAATGCCCAAGCTTCAAGAGAAGGATGGGATTACTGGATATCTTGGAACAGATTTGATGAGTTTAATTGTCCCGGAAGGGTTCCGTCTTCAGTACACTAGTCGCAGTAACGATACTGTTAACGTTGAAGCAGGAACAGTTTCTGGAACCTTGGATAAACGAGCAATTGGAGCAGAAGATGGAAGATTACTAGATGCAGTCGTCCAAACTCATGGTACCAAGACAGGGGCAAAGTTCCTTGACGACATGACTCGCTTGACAATTGCAATTTGTACCTCCATGGGATTCACTACTGGAATCGATGACCAAGATCTTCCTCCAGAGGCTAGACAAGAGATTCGCGAAATCAATCAGACTGCTTCTGATCAAGTTGATGAAGAATTGGTCAAATTCGGAAAGGATGGTTCAAAGTATGAAAAGGCACCTGGTCGAACACCGTTGGAAACTCTTGAGCAGAATATCTTGGGGATTCTAGATCAGTGTAAGAGTTCAACTTCAAGTGTTGCAAAAGAATACCTTGGTGATGATAACGCTGCAGTTCTAATGGCTACTTCTGGTGCTCGTGGAAACATGGATAACCTTGCTATGATGGCTGGTTCAATTGGCCAACCTAAGGTTAGAGGCAAGCGTCTTGAACGTGGTTACCAAGATCGTGTTCTACCTCATTTCGGTCGTTCTAAACGTGGTGCGAAAGAGAAAGGATTCGTCTCATCATCATTCAAGAGAGGTTTGGAACCAACTGAATTCTTTATGCTATCAGTTTCAGGTCGAGAGTCTCTAGTAGATACTGCAGTTCGAACTGCTAAGTCGGGATATATGCAACGTCGTTTGATTAATGCAATGGACGATTTGAAGGTCTGGAATGACGATGCATCTTCCGTTAGAAACACTGCAAATCGAATCATTCAATTCCATTATGGAGAAGATCGAGTGGATCCTGCTCGTTCTAAGAAAGGAGATCCAGTCAATATCGAATCCGTTTTGGATGATGCATTGGGGGGTAAGTGAATATGACCGTCAAGAGTGCAACTAAGAAGAAGCTTCAGGATTTGGGTGTTCAGGAGAGCTATGCTCACGAACTAGCAGATGATCGTAAATGGGATGATGTCGTTCTGTTATCTCCTGTTGAGATTGCGAAAATATGTGGGACAGATTCCAAGTCTGGCGAACAAATCCATAATGTAATTCAATCTGCAGGAAAAGGAAACAAGTCAACCCCTGCTGCACAGACATTTACTGTAAAGAGAAAGCGTGCAACTCGTCGTCGAAGTGAGACTGTTCGAAGTCTTCAGCACTATGACGAAGAAAGTAAGATGGTTCAAATCGATAGAGATTTCTTTGAGACTAAAGAAGACCCTCTATTTGAACAGATTAGACAGGCGGCAATCAAGCGAGAAGTTTGGCTTACACCACGAATGATTCATGATTTAGTCATCGGCCTCCATGCAAGAAATATCTCCAAACTTACAGCAAAACAAGCAGGTGGAGTGATTGATTCCATGTCTTCTGCCCTTTCAAAAACTAAGGTTGATCCATTTGAGGCAGTAGGAATAATTACTGCTCAGTCCATTGGTGAACCCGGTACTCAGATGACGATGAGAACTTTCCATTATGCGGGTGTAGCAACAGTAAACGTGACTCAAGGTTTGCCAAGAATCATTGAGATTGTAGATGCTCGAAAGACTCCGGAAACTCCTACGATGAATATCTATCTTGATCTTACGGATGAGAAGGGTAAGCCGTTCAGCACTGTAGAGAAGAAGGTGCAAAAATTGGCAGCTTCTCTTGAAACTACATTGACTGGAGACATTGCAGGGATTGAGGTTAACGTTGCTCAGCGATTTTTGACTTTGTCTCTAAACAATAAGAACCTCAGAATGAAGGACATGACTGCTAGTGAAGTTAGGGACAAATTGTCT